>JANNMQ010000293.1:0-6791 GCA_031398045.1 Rubrivivax sp. | reverse complement strand
CGAAGCCGCCGCCACCTTGCGACGTGGTGGCCGCCGGCAGGCCGTTGGTGGCACGTTCGGTGGTGACGTCGAAGCTGGTGCTGACCCAGAACTTGCAGCGCAGCAGGTCGACCATGACGTTGGCCGAACTGACCGGGGAGGCCGGGTTGTCACCGAGGAAGGGTGTGCCGGCGCCGGTCTCGGTTTCAATGACCTGGGTCGGTCCCGAGCCAAGCGTGCGGCGCTCGTTCACACGCACCTGGCCGCCGGCCAGGGCGCCGCGCCAGTGCAGGATGGGCAGCTGCGATGGCACCCGCTGCAGCGTGCCACCCACGGTGGCGCTGTGGTCGATGTCCACTTTGAACGGCCCGTTGTTGCCCGCCCAGGTATAACGCGCCTCGACTTCGGCCGACAGCGTCTGCACGTTCTGCAGCCAGGCGCAGCCGCTGGTGGCCTGCACCACCTGCACTTGCGAGACCACCGTGGTGGGCACGTTGAAGGGTGCTGAAGACAGAAAAGAGATGCTCAGTGCCACCGGGTTGCCCGCCGGCACTGCGGCCGGCGCCAGGTAGGCTGCCGAGCCCGGGAACAGGAATTCGCTGGGCTTGACGACGCGGCCGTGCTGCGCATTGCCGCCACGCACGCCGTTGGCAGCCCAACCCAGGTCGTCGAAGTTTGCGTCAGCCTGCAAGGTGCACTCGGCCAACGGAATCTCTGGCTCGTCGTTCGAAACGTTGACGGTGCGGCAGTGCGTGATCGACAGTGCCAGCCGGCCGCCGACCTCGACCAGGGCGCGGGCGGGGCGGATCTGCAGCCCAGCCACCAGCGACCAGTCGCTGAAGTGGCGGGTCTGCACACGCACCAGGCGCTGCGCCGGGTCGTGCTGGGCGTTGCGCAGCGCGGCCCAACTGCCGTCGGCGCGCTGGGTGGCCACAGCCAGCGCGGCCATCGCCGGCGCGTCTTCGGCGCTGTAGCGCCATTCCAGCGTGATCGGCTGCGCAGCCACCACCTGGTGCGGCGTGATGCGCCAGGCGCGGCCGACGCCGCCATGGGCATGGTTGCTGATTGGCTGCAGCGTCAACACCGTGGGCGCGGTGAAGGCGCCGGCCGGCACCACCACGGTCAGCTGGCCGTCGGGTGTGGCCAGGCGGCCGCCGGCCGGGCCGATGGCGAGACTGACTGCCAGGCCTTCGTTCACGCCCACGGCGGTGGGGGTGGCGGCGGTGGGTGCGGGTGCCGGGGCCGGGGCTGGAATCGGCGCCGGGGCAGGTGCCGGGACCGGCACCGGCATCGGGTCGCCCCCTGACAGCGGCCCGTCTGCAGGGGCAGCGGGGCCTGTCGTGCTGCCGCCACCGCAGGCCGCCAGCAAGGCCGCCGTGAGCGCCGCCAGCAAGGGCAGCATGATCGTTTTCTGAGCCGTCATTCGTCTTCTCCAAAACCGTTGTAGGTGTGGAAAGGACTGTAGGAATGGCGACCTTTCAGCGCTGCTAAATCGCGCTTAAACGCTTGTTAAATGATTGCTAAACGTCGCACCCGGGTACCGTGGCGCGCTCCCCTATGATGCGAATACTGGCGCTTTGGACGTGACCGGAGACCCCTTGCCCCACCTGCCTGCCGAATGGCGCGAGTTGATCACCAGCGGTGTCTCGCACCGCCTGGGCAGTTGCAGCCGCGACGGCCAGCCCGCCGTCGCCCGCGGCCTGGCTGCCGAGGTGCTGCCCGACGGCCGCATGCGTGTGCTGCTGGACCGTCAGGCCGGCATCGAGGTGCTGCAAGCCATCGGCCAGACCGGCCAGGTGGCGCTGGTGATGGGCAGGCCGTCCACCTACCGCACCCTGCACCTGAAGGGGCAGGATGGCACGGTGGCGCAAGCCGGCCCCGGGTCGCGCCCGCTGCTGCATGAACGCTGCGAATCGTTTGTGCGCGAGATCGAACGCTTTGGCTTTAACCGCGAGTCGGTGTCGAAATTCTGGTACGAAGTGGCCGACGAGAACCTGGTTGCCGTCACCTTCAGCATCAGTGGCGCCTGGGACCAGACGCCGGGCCCTGGCGCCGGCCGCGCCGTGGAGCTGCTGTGAACGGCGCCGCCGAGACGCCGCTGCCGCTGACGCTGCTGGGCATCCGCCGCATGCTGGAAGGTGTGATCCCGCCGTCGATGTGCACGGTTTCTGCCGACGGTGTGCCGCATGTCAATTTCATTTCTCATGCCGAGTATGTCGACCCCGAGCACCTGGCACTGACCTACCAGTTCCTGAACCGCAGCCGCACCAACGTGCTGGCCACGGGCCGCGTGGCGCTGGCGTTGGACGACCCCTACACCGGTGCCGGCGTGGTGCTGCAGCTGGTGTACGTGCGCACCGAAACCAGCGGCCCGCTGTTCGAGCGCCTGCGCGCCAAGCTGGCCGGCATCGCCGCCCACACCGGCATGGAAAAGGTGTTCTTGCTGCGCGGCGCCGACCTGTACCGGGTGCTCAGCCTGCGCCGCGTTGACCAGCAGCTCAGCCTGCCCGGCCTGGCGCCGCGCTGCGACCTGGCCAGCGGCGCGCGCGTCCTGTCGCAGCGCCTGGCCGACTGCAGCGAACTGCCGCAGTTGCTGCAGGTGATGATGGACGGGCTGCGGCAGGACCTGGCTATCACCCACGCCACGTTGTGGCTGCTGGACGAACAGCGCCAGGGCCTGTTCACGCTGGCCAGCCTGGGCTACGCCCGCAGCGGCGTCGGCGCCGAGCTGCCGCTGGCCGAGGCCGGGCTGACGGGCGTGGCCATCCGTGAAGGTGTGCCGGTGCGCATTGGCCACATGAGCCAGGCCTACCAATACGGCCTGGCGTGGCGCACCCGGGCCCAGGACCTGGGCCTGGGTGCGGTCATCGAGCGCGAGATCCCGCTGCCCGGCCTGGCCACCCCGCGCAGCCAGCTGGCGGTGCCGCTGCGCGCGCGTGGCCGCACGGTGGGTGCGCTGCTGGTGGAAAGCGACCGCGACCAGTTTTTCAGCTACGACGACGAAGACGCGCTGGCCATGCTGGGGGCCCAGCTGGCGCAAGCGCTGGCGGCGCTGCAGGCGGCCGAGATGGAGGCTGGCATACCCGGGCGCGCCGATGGTTCTTCCGCATCTGCATCCGTATCCGTATCCGTATCTGCATCGACATCGACATCGACATCGACCGCTGCCTTGGCACGCGCCCAGCCCGACCCATGTGCCGCTGCGGCGCCGCTGCGGGTGCGCCACTTCGCGCGCGACAACAGCGTTTTCCTCGATGACGACTACCTGATCAAAGGCGTTGCTGGCGCCATTCTGTGGAAGCTGGCGGGAGAAATGGTGCAGCGCGGCCGCAGCGAATTCACCACCCGTGAACTGCGCTTGGCCGGCGGTGACCTGCGTTTGCCCGAGGTGCAGGACAACCTGGGCGTGCGGCTGATGCTGCTGGAACGCCGCTTGGCCGAGCGCGACGACGGCCTGGCCATTGAACGCACCGGCCGTGGCCGTTTCAGGCTGAACGCGGCGCGGACGCTGCAGCTGGTTGAGGAAGCCTGAAACGGCTCAGCCGCCAGGCGTCAGATCGGCGGGCCCGGACAGAGCGGCCGGTGCAGACTTGAACCTGGGGTTCTGATTCGAAGGCGTGGCGCATGGCCACCTTTTGGATACACGTGCCATTGGGTCGTTAGTCGGCATGGGGGTGCCGCAGCGGTGTAGGACGCGTCCCCGTGCAGCCGTGGGACTTCGCCTGAATGGGCGCTGTTCTTCAGATGACGTTGCGCCGCTGTTGCGCGGCTGTTGCGTACTTGATCCATTCGTTGCCAACAGGGAGCATGATCCGTTCCAGCGCGTGCGCGGCAACGGTGCGTGCGATCTGTCTGTCTGAACCCCGGAGGGCCTTGCAGCCGGTTGCTGATGGGGCTGAACACCGCGAGACGCGTTCGCAATGGCAGCCCGGGGCCAACGTCAAAAACCTGTGGCGCCACTGGGCTGTGCCATGGAAACCAACCACGACCATGAACGAACTTCTGCCGCAGGCCTTGCCCCAGCCGGCCCAGCCGCCTGCCACGTCCGACCCGCTTGACACTGCACCCGGCGCGCACAACGTGCACAGCGCCGCCGCCGTCGGCGCGCCGCTGTCGCCGCCGCCGCCCCTTGCACCCGATCGCCTGCCCTTGCACATGCCGGTGGACGTGCGCAGCGTGTCGCTGTCGTTGCTGGCCCTGATCGCCACGCTGTTTGCGCTGCATGTGGCCAGTGCCCTGTTCATCCCGGTGCTGCTGGGCCTGGTGTTGAGCTACGCGCTCAGCCCCCTGGTCGACCTGCTGGAACGCTGGCGCCTGCCGCGTGCGCTGACTGCTGGCCTGCTGCTGCTGGGTCTGGGTGCTGGCGCGGTCTGGACGGTGGCCACCCTGAGCGATGACGCCACGGTGCTGATTGAATCGCTGCCTTCCGCGACGCAGAAACTCCGCAAGCTCGTGCATGAAAAGCGCGGCCAGACCGAGTCGGCCATCGACAAGGTGCAGCGCGCGGCGGCGGATCTGGAGCAGGTGGCCACCGAAGGCAGCGCGGCAAAAACGGCGATCCCGCGGGGTGTGACGCGCGTGCGCATCGAGCGCGAGCGTTTCGACATCCAAGACTACCTGTGGTCGGGCACGCTGGGCGCAGTGGCTTCGGCCGGCCAGGCGGTGGTGGTGCTTTTCATCGCCTTTTTCCTGCTCGCTTCGGGCAGCCGCTTTCGCCGCAAGATGGTGAAACTGGCCGGCCCCACCTTTGCGCAGAAGCGCATCACGGTGCAACTGCTCGACGAGATCACCGCGCAGATCCACCGTTTCATGCTGGTGCAGGCCTTCGTCAGTGTGCTCGTGGGGCTGGCTACCGGCCTGGCTTTTTACGCCGTGGGTCTGGAGCACGCCGCGGTCTGGGGCGTGGTGGCCTTTGTGCTGAACTTTGTGCCTTACCTCGGCACCGTGGCGCTGACTGCGGGTTCGGGGCTGATGGCCTTTGTGCAGTTTGGCAGCCTTGACATGGTGTTGCTGGTGGCTGGCCTCGGCATGCTGATTCATGCCGTATCCGGCAATCTGCTCACGCCTTGGCTGACCAGCCGCACCAGCCGCATGAACGCGGTCACGGTGTTTGTCGGTGTGCTTGCTTTCGGCTGGCTCTGGGGCGTGTGGGGGCTGCTGCTGGGGGTGCCGATCTTGACAACCGTGAAGGCCATCTGCGACCGTGTCGACGAGCTCAAGTCCATTGGCGAGATGATGGGTGCGTAGTTTTGCCGTGTCGCGCACCTTGACGGCTTTGGCCCAAACCCCTGCCGACGAACATGTCCTGGATGCCCGGCCCCTGATGGCGCCGCTGGCTGTGCACAGCAAGTGGCTGATGCACGCCCGCACGCAGGCTTGACCCTCTTCCACGTCGCGCCACACAAGAGTAGGCTTTCGACCACCACTACAGTTGGAGGTGACATGAAGACCCATACCCTGCGAGCTTTGACGACCGCTATGGCGGCGCTGTTCATGGGCGCCATGCCCGTGGGCCCAGCGCTTGCCGACGAGACCTGCAATTCGCCCTACACCAGCCGCCTGATCAAGGGCCAGGAGCAGTTCCTGCATGTCTGGACGCTGGGTGTCAAAGGTGTTGGCGACGGCTCTGACAAGCTGGTGACCGTTGATGCCGATCCGGCCAGCAAGACCTACGGCAAGGTGATTCACAGTTTGTCAGTGGGCGGGCGCGGTGAAGCCCACCACATGGGTTTCACCGATGACCGCAAGCACCTGTGGGCGGGGCGGCTGGACGACAACCAGATCTTCGTTTTTGACGTCGGCAGCAACCCGGCCAAACCGAAGCTGGTGAAGACCATCAAGGACCTGGCGGCAAAAACCAAGTACGTCGGCCCGCACACCTTCTACGCGTTGCCGGGCCGCATGATGGTGCAGGCGCTATCCAACACCAAGGACCATAGCGGCGCCACCGGCATCGCGGTTTACAACAACCAGGGCAAGCTGGTCTCCACCCACGACATGCCCAAAGGCATGAAGGACATCGGTGGCGGCGACGGCTACGGCTACGACATTGCCATCAACCCGCAGAAAAACGCCATGCTCACGTCCAGCTTCACCGGCTGGACCAACTACATGATGGACATGGGCACCCTGATCAAGGATGCCAACGCAATGAAGAACTTCGGCGCCACCATGGCCCTGTGGGACCTGAAGGCGATGAAGCCGACCAAGGTGTTCGACGTTCCAGGCGCGCCGCTGGAAATTCGCTGGTCGCTGAAAGAAGGCGACAACTGGGCCATCACCGCCACGGCCTTGACCTCCAAGCTGTGGCTCGTCAAGCAGGACGCCGCCGGGCAATGGCAGGCGAAAGACGTGGCCACCATCGGCGACCCGGCGAAGATTCCGCTGCCGGTGGACATATCGATCACCGCCGACGGCAAGGGCCTGTGGGTCAACACCTTCATGGACGGCACGACGCGTTACTTCGATTTGAGCAACCCCGAAGCGCCGAAGCAGACCTACTCGAAAGTGACGGGTAAACAGGTCAACATGGTGTCGCAGAGCTGGGATGGCAAACGTGTTTACATCACCTCGTCGCTGCTGGCCAACTGGGACAAAAAAGGCGCCGATGACGAGCAGGCGCTGCGCGCCTACAACTGGGACGGCAAGGAACTCAAACAAGCCTTCGAGGTCGACTTCTACAAGCTCAACTTGGGGCGCGCCCACCACATGAAGTTCAGCGCCAAGGCCAGCAACACCGCGTCATTGGGCTCGACAGCGGCCCATCAGCTGCACCAACCCCGCCAGAATCGTGTAGGCCGTGCCGCTCGACG
>JANNMQ010000274.1:0-6565 GCA_031398045.1 Rubrivivax sp. | reverse complement strand
GTCCTCCTTGCCGAGAACCAGGGGGACATGGGTCAAATGACTTCCGGACCAGAGCCAAAGCGAGACGGGTTGCGACAAAAGGGCCTGTCTTCTTCTGGATCGGATCAAGCGCGAGAAGGGCGTTTGGTGGATGCCTTGGGCCGCCGATCTGTACATCGGCCACGCCAGGCACCGTCTGCAGGCGCGGCTTGACCACGCGGTTGATCAGGTCGGTCAGCTCCAGCGTGCCCAGCGTTTCGCTGGTGTAGGCCAGCCAGATGGTGGGCGTGGCGTCGGCCTCCACCTTGGCGATCACCGGCTCGTCCACCGCGTCGGGCAGGCGGCCGCGCACGCGCGCAACGCGGTCGCGCACCTCGGCGGCGGCGGTGTCGGGGTCTTTGCTGAGCTTGAAGCGCACCGTGATCTGGCTTTGTTCGGTGCGCGACACGCTGGTCATGATGTCCACACCGTCGATGCCCGCTATCGAGTCCTCCAGCGGTTTTGTCACCTGCGACTCGATGACCTCCGACGAGGCTCCCAGCAGGCGTGTGCTGACGTTGACCAGTGGCTCGTCAATGCGCGGGTACTCACGCAGACTGAGCTGCTTGAAAGAAACCAGCCCAATCAGCACCAGCAGCAACGACATCACGCAGGCCAACACGGGCCTGCGGATGGATGTTTCAGACAGTCGCATGGCGATGTTCCGGTTGAGGCAGGTCGCGCAGCAAGGGCGTGGCCATCAGGGTTGCGGCCGACCTGTTGCGGCCTGTGATCCCCCACCAACGGTGGCGGCGGCTGGCCCGCCCTTTGCTGCCGCTGTGGCATTGGCAGCCGCACCCGCAGCCGCGCCGGTAGCCGCACTTGTAGCCGCACCGGTTGCCGCACCTGAAGCTGCGCTGCCCCCCGGTGCAGCAGCCCCTGTGGGCCGGGCGCCAGGCCTGCCGCCACCGGGTTTGCTGATGTCGACCACACGCACAGGCACGCTGTCGCCCCGCAACAGTCGGCTGTGGCCGGCGGTGATCACCGTGTCACCGGGTTTCAGCCCGTCCAGAATCTCCACCTTGCCGGGCAGCCGCAAGCCAATTTTGACCTCGAGGCGCTGCGACATCTTTTGGCCATTGGCGCCGTCCACCAGCTTAAAGATCAGCTGGCGACCACCGAAAGGCACCAGCGCTTCTTCGGGCACCAACACCGCGCCCTGGCGGGTGGCAAACACCACGCGTGGCCGGGCGAACATGCCTGGCTTGAGCAAGGCGCCGGTGTTGTCAACCTTGGCCAGCACCTGCAGTGCGCGGCCGTTGGCGTCTACTTGCGAGTCCAGCGCCGTGACGCGACCTTTGAAAGTGCGACCCGGTAACGCATCCAACGAGAGGTCGATCAATTGCCCCACACGCAGTCGGTCCAGCGTGCGTTCGGGCAGCGCAAACTGCACCGTGATGGCGCTCAGGTCCTCGATGTTGACGATGTCTGCACCGTCCTTGACGTAGTCGCCCTCGTCCACCAGGCGCAGGCCTGCGGTACCGCTGAAAGGAGCCATGACTTTCATGCGCAGGATCTGCGCTTGCGCCAGGGCCACTTGGGCGTCGGCCACCTGCAGGTCGGCCATGCTTTGGTCTACCGCGCTTTGGCTGACAAAACCCTGGCCCTGCAGCTCGCGGTTGCGCTGCAGCCTGGTGCGGGCGATGCTGGCCTGCGCGTCGGCTTGTTTCAACTGGGCCTGCTGCAGTGTGTCGTCCAGCTGCACCAGCAATTGCCCACGTTGCACCTTGGCACCGTTGGCAAAGCCGAGTTTGGCGATGCGGCCACTGACCTCGGGGCGCAACATCACACCACGGTCAGACTTCAAAGAACCCACGGCCTGGATGTCATCGGTCAACGTGGCTTCTTCCGCTTTGGCAACCTCAACGGGGGCGGGGCCGCCTGGGCCGCCCGGGCTACCCGTGGGGCCGCCTGCAGCAGCGCCACGGTTCGTGCTGGGGGCGGCCGCTGTCGAGCCTGTGGCGCCGGCTGCCGGTGTTGCACCAGCGCCAACACCGGGCACACCGGGTCTCGGTTCAGTCCCCGCCAGACCCGCCGCGCTGGAGCTGGCCTTGTTCTGCCACCACCAAGCGCCGGCACTGGCAGCCACCAGACCCACTACGGCCACGATTGTGTAGATGCTCTTCAAGTGTGGTTCTCGGGGTGCAGAAACAAAAAAACGAGAATCAATTTGATTCAGCGCAATGCCCAACTGTAGCGATGACCGGCAAAAGACGTGCTGTCACTCGCAAGCAGCCACCAGCCCAAGCCAACGGTTGTTTTAAATCACCGAGGCCACGCCCTTGTTGGCCAGTGCATCGGCACGCTCGTTGCCAGGGTCACCGGAATGGCCTTTTACCCAGCGCCAGCTCACCTGGTGCGATGCGTTCAGGCTGTCCAGGCGTTGCCACAAGTCGAGGTTCTTGACGGGCTTTTTGTCGGACGTGGTCCATCCGCGTGCTTTCCAGCCGTGTATCCAGGTGGTGATGCCATTTTTGACATACTGGCTGTCGGTGTAGATGACCACGGCACTGTGCCGCTTCAGCACCGCCAGTGCTTCAATCACGGCGGTGAGCTCCATGCGGTTGTTGGTGGTCAAGGTGTCGCCGCCAAACAACTCGCGCTCGTGCGCACCACTTTTCAACCACACCCCCCAGCCACCAGGGCCTGGGTTGCCCTTGCAGGCGCCGTCTGCGTACACCACCACTTCGGTCATCAATGCTCTCGTCTCGTGTCTTGGGGCTGGAGATGTTCGCGCTGGCGGCTGGCCACTACCGCGGGCGCCGCATGGGCTTTGCGATGTTCAGTGCGCACCAGGCCTACCAAGCGCATGCCGCGCACCCTTTTTACGGCCACCAGAAAATAAACACCACCCAGCACGGGCCACCAGCGGTCGCCCAGGCTGTCCATCCAGCGGTAGCGGTCGAGCCAGACCTGGGTTTTCACCGGTGGGCGCCAGCAACCAAACTGGCCCACTTCAACTTCAAAGCCCAGCAGTCGCAACCAGTCGCGCAACCTCCAATAACCGATGAACTCTCCCGCACTGGGCAGATACAGGTTGCGCGCAGTGCCGGCACTCCAAAGGCCTTGCCGCAGATGGCCCGCACGTTGGCGCAGCCCCCACAAGCTGGCCGGGTTGAACCCCGATATCACCACGCGCCCTTCCGGCACCAGCACCCTTTCCACTTCGCGCAACGTCTGGTGCGGGTCTCGTGCCAGTTCAAGCGCGTGCGGCAACACCACCAAGTCGATGCTGGCATTGGGAAAGGGCAGCGCGTCAAACTCGCAATACAGGCCGACGCGCTCCGGCGGCAACAGTGTGCTCAACAAACTGTCATCGGGCGGCGGTGGTGGTGGTGGTGCTTCAGGCAATGCTTGTACAGGCAGCAGGCTGTCACAAGCCACCCATCGATGCGGCATGCGGTTGGTGCGCAGGCCTTCGAGTTCTGGCAACCCCAGCTGCAGGGCGTGATAACCAAAAATATCAGCCACACCATGGTCCAGACGAACCTGCTCCCAGGCCAGCATGTAGCGCCCAGGCGGTGTCCTCAACCAAGACCCCAACTCTATAATTGATTCATCGCGTGTCATGAACAAGCCAACGGCACTTCCTGCTTACAACGACAACAACCACTGGATGCTGCACGACGACCCTCACTTGCAAAGCGGCAGTCCCGACGGGGTGGAGCCCGTGCACGCGCGGCGGGCTGCCCGGCATGGGGTGTCAAACAACATTCTAGTGACGCGCCTGCACCTGCACCACACAGGTGGCGGACCTGCTTGTGGCCGCGCCTGCCCCCCGGCCGCTCGCCACCCAACCGCTGGCGCCTGCCCTCAAGGCCTGATCAGCCCATAAATTGCCGATGAAAAACTCCTTGCGTGTGCTGCATCTCTTGCTGTTGTTTGTGGCCGCAGCTTTGCCCTTGAGCTTGGCTGCGCAACCTTTTGCCGCCAACCCCGACTTCGCCGACAGCGCCGCCCCGGCGGCTGCGGCGGCTTCAGCGCCTGTGGTTGCAGTGCCCGCTTCAGTGCCCGCATCAGCGCCTTCATCCGACGGCAGCAGCCCAGCCATTGAAGGCGGCCTGCCCTCCGCCGGGGCCCAGGGCCCGACGCCTGCCAGGTCGGCCGACAGCGCATCCGCAGAGCCTGGGCAGTCGCCCGTCACAGCGCCGCGCACCCAACCAGACCCCAGCCTTGACAGCGAGCGGGGTGACCTCTGGCAGCGCATCAGAAACGGCTTTGTCTTGCCCGACCTGCAGGGTGACCGTGTGCTGTCCTGGGAGCGTTACTACGCCGGCAAGCCCGACTACGTGCAGCGCATGACCACCCGTGGTGCGCGCTACCTGTTTCACATCGTCGAAGAGGTTGAAAAGCGCGGCATGCCGCTGGAACTGGCGCTGTTGCCGTTTGTGGAAAGTGCCTTCAACCCGCAAGCCATGTCCAGCGCCAAAGCCTCAGGCATGTGGCAGTTCATGCCAGCTACCGGCAAAGACTTTGCGTTGCGCCAGAACCTCTTTCGCGACGACCGCCGCGACGTGCTGGCGTCCACCCGGGCGGCGTTGGACTATTTGCAGCGCCTGCACAAACTGATGGGCGACTGGCACCTGGCCTTGGCCGCCTACAACTGGGGGCAAGGCAATGTGCTGCGTGCGGTGTCGGTGAACCGCAACCAGGGCAAGAGCACCAGCTACGAACATTTGGTGATGCCCGACGAGACCAAGAACTATGTGCCCAAACTGCAGGCCATCAAAAATTTCGTGATGTCTCCCGGGGGCATGGGCATGCAGTTGCCGGCGCTGGAAAACCACCCCTACTTTCGCAGCGTCAGCATTGATCGCGACATCGATGTGGCCAAGGCCGCCGACCTGGCGGGCCTGACACTGGAAGACTTTCAAGCCCTGAACCCGCAGATGAACAAGCCGGTGATCTTGGCCGCGGGCACACCGCAGGTGCTGCTGCCTTACGACAACGCCAGCCGCTTTTTGCAGCAGTTGCAGCACACGCGGTCGTCGTTGGCCAGCTGGACGGCGTGGGTGGTACCGCGCACACTCAAACCCGCTGAGGCCGCGCGCCATGTGGGCATGCCCGAAGATCAACTGCGTGAAGTCAACCGCATTCCCGCGCGCATGCTGGTTGGGGCCGGCTCCACCTTGTTGGTTCCGCGCAGCAGCAAACTGCTCGAAGACGTGGCTTTGCATGTGGCCGACAACGCCACCATGATGCTAACCCCCGAAGTGCATCCCATGCGGCGCTTGGCTTTCAAGGCCGGCCGCCAAGGTGAAAGTGTGGCTTCGGTGGCACGCCGTTACGGCCTGTCTCCAGCCGTCGTGGCGAACTGGAACAAGCTGCCGGTGTCCGGGCACTTCAAGTCAGGCCAGGCGGTGGTGGTGATGTTGCCCGTGGTACCCGGCCGCGGCGCGGTGGGCCCTGTGGCGCAGGCGGTTGCGCCGGCGCAGGTTTCCAAGGCCCCCAAGGGCCACCAACAGCAGGTGGCGCTGCACGGGCGGCCGGCTGTGAAGGCACCGGTGCGTGCGGCTGCAAAATCCGGCCCCGTGCTGTCAGCCAAGCGCACAGCGCCAGCCAAGCCGAAAGTGCGCACAGCTGCCAAAGGCCGCCCGTCAACGGGTGGCGCCTGAACCGACCGCGCGGCCGGTTCAGGCTGTTGCGACCTTGGGGCACTTGGGCCTGGTGGCCCGTGTCCAACCGGTCAGTGGCTGTTTTTACACTTCTTGCAACCACCCAAAAGCTTCTGGCGTTGGTTCACCCTGGCGTCCATGCGCTGACTGGCAGCGCAGGGCGCTGAACGTCAGCCGCCCAGGAAGTCCCTTTTACCCAACTCAACACCGGCGTGGCGCAACAGGGCATAGGTGGTGGTGGTGTGAAAGTAGAGGTTGGGCAATACAAAGTGCCTCAAGTAGTTTTCGCCGGTGAATCGCAAGGGGTCGCCACTGCGCATGGGCAGCACAATTTCGCGGCTGTCACTGCCCTCGAACAGTTGCGGGCTGAAGGTCTGCACATAGTCAGACGCGCGGCGCAGGCGGGCACGCAGGTCGTCCAGAGAAGTTTCGTTGTCTTCCCATTTCGGCACCTCCAGGCCGGCCAGTCGCGCCACACATCCTTTGGCGCCGTCGGTGGCTATCTGCACCTGTCGCGTCAACGGCAGCATGTCGGGCGCCAGCCGCAGGCCCAGATAGTTAACAGGGTCGAACTTCCGCGCCTCGGCGTGTGCCTGTGCCTTGTCCAGCCAGGCCATCGTGTTGCCAAACATGCGCACAAAAACCGGCACACTGCTGCCATGCATCGTCAGGCTCATCGTGAGTCTCCAGGTGTTGTTGAACAAGCACCAGATGCTAGCGTCTACTTGCACAAGTCTTGCTGTATTCGATCGACCTGGCATCCCCGGGCGCGGCGTTGCAAATCCGCGCGATGCCAAAAGGCATCGCTGTGGTTTGCGCCTTGCGCGCGGGGCGCCAGATCGATCTCGATACTGACGCAGACTTATGCAACTAGACACTAGCCCCAGCCGCCGCAGCGCGCTGCCACACAGCCTGGTGCCCATACCCTGGCC
>JANNMQ010000246.1:0-4447 GCA_031398045.1 Rubrivivax sp. | reverse complement strand
GTTTGGTGGAGCCAGGGCTACAGCGAGCCGGGTTCCGGCTCGGATCTGGCTTCAGTCAAATGCCGCGCTGAACGCCAGGGCGACAAATACATCGTCAACGGCCAAAAGACCTGGACCACACTGGGCCAGTACGGCGAATGGATCTTCTGCCTGGTGCGCACCAGTAACGTTGGCAAACCACAGATGGGCATCAGCTTTTTGCTGATCGACATGAAAAGCCCCGGTATCACGGTGCGCCCCATCGTGCTGATGGACGGTGAGCCCGAAGTCAACGAGGTGTGGTTCGACAACGTCGAGGTGCCGGCCGAAAACCTGATTGGCGAGGAAAACAAGGGCTGGACCTACGCCAAACACCTGCTGGCGCATGAACGCACCAACATTGCCGACGTCAACCGTTCCAAACGTGAACTGGAACGTTTGAAGCGCATCGCAAAGGCTGAAGGCGTGTATGACGACGCACGTTTTCGCGACCAGATTGCGCTGCTGGAAGTGGACATCGTGGCGCTGGAGATGATGGTGCTGCGTGTGCTGTCGGCCGAAAAAAGCGGCAAACAAAGCCTGGATGTGGCGGGCCTGCTGAAGATACGCGGCAGTGAAATCCAGCAGCGCTACAGCGAACTGATGATGCTGGCCGCAGGCCCGCTGGCGCTGCCCTATGTGCATGAAGCGATGGAAGCCGGTTGGCAAGGCAACCTGGCCGTACCCGGCACGCTGATGCCGCTGGCCGGCACCTACTTCAACTTCCGCAAGACCAGCATCTACGGCGGCAGCAACGAAGTGCAACGCAACATCGTGTCGCAGACCGTACTCGGTTCCTGAACCCGCCAACTTCCACACCAAGGCTCGCCATCATGGACTTCGACTTCACCGACGACCAGCAATCGCTGCGCGACGCCGTGCAACGCTGGGTGGACAAGGGTTTTACTTTCGAGCGCCGGCATGCACTGGCCAAGGCAGGCGGCGCCAGCCGTGCGATTTATGGCGAACTGGCCGATCTGGGCCTGGCGGGCCTGGTGGTGCCCGAAGCCCATGGCGGCCTGGCCCAGGGGCCGATAGATGCCATGGTGGTGTGCGAAGAGCTGGGCCGTGGCCTGGTCAACGCACCTTACACCGCAGCGGCCTTGATGGCGCCGACTTTGCTGGCGGCTGCGCCGGCAGAACTGCAATCACGCTGGTTGTCGGCCATGGCCAGCGGCGAGACGCTGGTGGTGCCCGCGCTGCAAGAGCGCGCGGCGCGCTACCGGGTGGCGCAGGTCACCGTGCGTGCCCAGCAAGCCAGCGGTGGCTGGCAGCTGACGGGTACCAAAACGCTGGTGCCAGCCGGTGACGAGGCTGACGCTTTCATCGTGTCAGCGCGCATTTCTGGCGCCGATACCGACAGCGCCGGCATCGGCCTGTTTGTGGTGGACAAGGCTGCGGCCTCGGTCACGGCCTACCCCACCCAAGACGGCGCGCGTGCCGCCGACCTGGTTCTGAAGGCGGCGCCCGCTGAATGCATCAGCACCGACGCCCACGCAGCACTGGAAGCTGCGGTCGACGTCGGCATTGCAGCCCAGTGCGCCGAAGCCGTCGGCCTGATGGACCGGCTGGTGCAGATCACCGTGGAATACATGAACACACGCAAGCAGTTCGGCACCACGCTGGCCAGCTTCCAGGCCCTGCGCCACCGCATGGCCGACGTGAAGATGCAGCTGGAGCTGGGCCGTTCGATGAGCTACTACGCCAGCCTGAAACTGGGCGAAGCTGCACCGCAGCGGCGGCGCGCCATCAGCCAGGCGCGGGTGCAACTGGGCCAGAGCATGCGCTTTGTAAGCCAGCAGTGCATACAGCTGCACGGTGGTATTGGCTGTACCGACGAATACGTCGCCAGCCATTACTTCAAGCGCTTGACGATGCTGGAACTGAGCCTGGGCGACACCCTGCACCACCTGGGTGAGGTGTCGGCGCGCATGCAGGACACGGCCGGCGTCTTCGCTTGACCTTGCACGGCAGTTGCGGCTTCGCCGTCGCCTGCGCATGACCAAAACCGCCCTGCCCTATCCGGGCGCCCTCACCGACATCCAGGGCTTGGCCGTCGGCCACGCTGCAGCCGCCGGCCGGCCCACCGGTTGCACCGTGGTGCTGTGCCCACAAGGCGTGGTGTGCGGCGTGGCGGTGCGCGGTGGTGCACCGGGCACGCGTGAAACCGATCTGTTGCGGCCAGAAAACACGGTGCAGCAGGTGCACGCCGTGCTGCTGACGGGCGGCAGTGCCTTCGGGCTGGACGCGGCTGGTGGCGTGATGCGCTGGCTGGATGAACGCGGCCACGGTTTGGCGGTGGGGCCTGCACGGGTACCTATCGTCCCTGCGGCGGTGTTGTTCGACCTTTGGGTCGGCGACGCCCGCATCCGCCCCGACGCCAGCACGGGTTACGCGGCCTGCGAGGCCGCCACCACCAGCCCACCGGCGCAGGGCAAGGCCGGGGCCGGGCTGGGTGCGATGGTGGGCAAGCTGTTTGGCCCTGCGCGCGCCATGTCGGGTGGCATTGGGTCGGCATCGGTGCGGGTGGGTAGCCTGACGGTGGCGGCGCTGGTGGCCGTCAACGCCATCGGTGATGTGGTCGACGAAACCGGCGGCGTGCTGGCCGGAGCACGCAGCACCGACGGTACGGGAACCGTGGGCACCACGCAGGCGCTGTGGGCCGGCGCAGGCCCCGAACACGTCATGGCCGGCATGGCCACCACCATCGGCGTGCTGGCCACCGACGCCGTGCTGACCAAAGCGCAAGCCACGCAGCTGGCCAACCTGGCGCATCACGGCCTGGCGCGCGCCGTGAGCCCCTTGACGCCGCACGACGGTGACAGCTTTTTTGCGCTCGCCACAGGCGGCAGTGGCCACAGCGGCGACTTGGTCGCTCTGGGTGCCATGGCCGCCGAGGTGGTGGCACGGGCCATTCGCAACGCCGTGCTGGCCGCCGCCGCAGAGCCCGGTTTGGCTCCCTGAATGGCTCACTCTCCCTCCCAGGGAGAGTGAGCCTGACCGCGATAAAACTGGGGAAACTTCGGCTACGGCTTGTAGAGGTCGCCCAGCACCACCCCTTCACGCCGCGGGTCGGCACCACCTTCCAGATAGAAAGCGCCTTGCGGGTTGCTGCGCTTGACGATGGTGCCGATGCCACTGCTCTGCGCGCCTGTGCCCACGGTATGGCCCAGCGCGCGCAGCCCGGTGATCAGTGCGTCGTCGTTACCGCCGTTGGCGATGTTGACGTTGGGGTGTTCGCTGCCGACGTTGGTGGTGGCGCTGTTGGAAGCACCAAAGGCGACCATCGACGTTGCTTGTTGTGCGTCCAGCTCCCAGTCGACAAAACCGATGATCGTCTTGGCCACGTACTGGATGATGGTGGCACCGCCGGGTGAACCGGTGGCCAGGCGGAATTCACCCATGCTGCCGTCGGTAGCCTTGCGGAACACCAGCGTCGGCGCCATCGAACTGCGCGGGCGCTTGCCGGCTGCCACTCGGTTGGCGATGGGCGCCCCTGCCGTGTCGGTAGGGGCAGCAGAAAAGTCGGTCAACTGGTTGTTCAGCAAGAACCCGCCCTTGGCCATGTGGAAGGCGCCAAAGCCACTTTCGATGGTGGTGGTGAGCGACACCACCTGACCGCGCCCGTCCACCACCGTCACCTGCGTGGTGCCGTTTTCTGCCGAAGGCCCATGTTGGCCCAGTGGCACCGGGCCCAAGTTGCCCGGCTGTGCCGTGCCCATGCTGCGTGTCAGGTTGATCAGGCTGGCGCGTGTGCGCAGGTAGCTGGTGTCGAGCATCGCCGCCGTGCTGCCGCCGGGCAGCTGCACGAAGTCGGTGTCGGCCACGTACTTGTCGCGGTCTGCGTAAGCCAGCCGCTGCGCTTCGGCCACCAGGTGCACACCAAAGGCCGTCGGCTTGCCGCCGTTGTCGTCCAGCGCGGTAGGCTTGTGCAGCGACAGGTCAAAGTTTTCCAGGATGCCCAGGGTTTGAGCCACCGCCAGGCCGCCACTGCTGGGCGGTGGCATGCCACACACCCACACACTCCGGTAGGGTTTGCAGATGGCGTCGCGTTTTTTCGACCGGTAAGCCGCCAGGTCGGCCAGCGTGGTCAGGCCCGGTGTGATGCCGCCCGTGGTGTCGGCAATTTTGTCGACGATGTCTTGTGCGATGGCACCGCCATAAAACGCTGCAATGCCGCCATTGGCTATCGATTGGAACGTGGTGGCCAGCGCCGGGCTTTTCAGCAGCGAGCCTTTGGCCTTTGCAGTGCCATCGGCGTTCAGAAAATAGGCCGCCGAATCGGGGTCGCGCGCCAGACTGGCCCTGGTGGCTGGAACATCAACCGAAGCAAACATGCGCGGGCTGATGCTGAAACCCTCGGTGGCGATCTTGATGGCGGGGTCGAACAGCTCTTTCCAGGTCAGCCGGCCCGCGTCTTTGTGGGCCG
>JANNMQ010000227.1:0-1690 GCA_031398045.1 Rubrivivax sp. | reverse complement strand
GTTGTTTCTTGCCGAAGATCTGGCGCCCGACATGCAGGCCCAGCTGGCCGATGGGCCGGGCTCACTACGGGTGTTCACGCCCGGGCATGGGGCCTTCTTGACGGCGCTGCAAACGCCCCCCATGGTGCCTACGCACGGCACTCCGGAAGACCTGGCTTGGCGGTTCTACACCCCGGGCACCACCGGCCGGCCCAAAGGCGTGATGCAGACGCATCACAATCTGTACGCCATGACCGCCTGCTACTTCATGGACGTGGACGAGGTGACAGCCGAAGACGCCATCGTCTATGCCGCGCCGATGTCACACGGCGCTGGTCTCTACAACTTTGCCTTCGTGGCCAAGGCCGCGCGCCATGTGGTGCCGGTGTCGGGCGGGTTCGACCCGGCCGAGCTGCTGGCGCTGTCGCGCAGCGTCGGGCGCCTGTGCCTGTTTGCCGCGCCAACCATGGTCAAGCGCCTGGTTGAACATGTCAGGAAGTCGGGTGAAAGTGCCGATGGTTTCAAGACCATCGTCTACGGCGGGGGGCCGATGTATGTCGAAGACATCCAACACGCGCTGGCCACGATGGGGCCACGCTTTGTGCAGATCTACGGCCAGGGCGAATCGCCGATGACGATCACCGCGCTGGCGCGCGAGCAGTTGGGCGACACCACCCACCCGCATTGGCGCAGCCGGATCGCATCGGTGGGTGTGCCACAAACGCTGGTGGAAGTGCGTGTGGCAGGCCCGCTGGGTGAACCGCTGCCAGCAGGCGAGACCGGTGAAGTCACAGTCCGCGGCGAAACGGTGATGGCGGGTTACTGGGGCAACGCCGACGCCACGGCCCTGGCCCTGCGCGAGGGCTGGTTGTGGACGGGCGACATGGGCGTCATGGACGAGCATGGTTTCTTGACGCTGAAGGATCGATCAAAAGACGTGGTCATCAGCGGCGGCTCGAACATCTACCCACGCGAAGTTGAAGAAGTGCTGCTGCGCCACCCGCGGGTGCGCGAAGTCTCGGTCATCGGCCAACCCGATGCGCAATGGGGCGAGGTGGTGGTGGCCTTCGTGGCGGGTGAAGCGGTTACATCCGCAGAACTTGACGCGTTGTGCCTGCAGCACATCGCACGCTTCAAGCGGCCCAGGCACTACCACTTCGTTGATGCCTTGCCCAAAAACAACTACGGCAAGGTGCTGAAGACCAGCCTGCGTGCCCTGCTTCAAGACAGGCTGCGAAACAAAGAACCCACTTGCTCGGCGGCCGCAGCCGGCACCACCGACGTTACATGACCCACCAAACTCACCGAACCCACCAGGAGACCCGCACCATGACGCCAAAACTCAAGACCTTCTGTGCCGCATCCCTTCCGCTTCTGGCCATGGGCTGCGGCGGCGGTGACGACACCCCCACGCCCAGCGCCAGCGCCCTGCCTGCCGGCTTTACCGAGCACGGCGTGGTGGCCTACACCGCCAGCGCGCCCGGCGGCGGCAGCACGGCCGCCACGCAAGACCTGCTGACGGCGGGCCTGGGCAAAACAGGCCTGGGAAGCGCGACGGCGCCGACCTATGTGAACCCGCTGCAGCCCACGGCGCTGGAATTGCGCCGTGCTGCGATCTACGCGAACTACCGCGCCATCCTCGACTACACCGCCAATGGGGGCTACGGCAGGCTCTACGGGCCCAACATCGACACCACCGGCGCCGACACGC
>JANNMQ010000181.1:0-3707 GCA_031398045.1 Rubrivivax sp. | reverse complement strand
GGCGTAGCCGGCTGGGCTGCCTCGCGCGATGATGGCGACCACAGCGCCGCCAGCGCCGACAGCCAGCCGCCGCGGCGCGCCGGTGCTGCGGCCGGCGGCGGCCGCGAAGTGGGCGGCACGCTAAGCGCCACCGGCGCAGCGGCAACGGGCTCACGCCTCGTGGGCGCCATAGGCGCCCAGGCGTCGGGCACCTGTGCCGGATAGGGCGGACTCGCCATCATCACGGCCTCGCTGGCCTCGTTGGCCGGCAGCAAGCCCAACTCGATCGCAAACTGCCGCATGTCCTGGGTGCGCTGGTCGGGCCGCACCGCCAGCGCGTGGTCGATGGCGCGCAGAAAACCGTCGCTGCAGCGCCCCGGCAGGCGCGTCGCAAGGGGCTCGTAGCTGTCTTGCACCAAGCGGCCGACCGAGGGCGGCGGCGTCTTCTGCAGCAGCGCGTAATGCACCACGCAGGCGAGCGCATAGACGTCGGTCCAGGGGCCTTGCCGCATCTGCGGGATTTCGGCGTACTGCTCCACTGGGGCGTAACCGGGCTTGAGGATCACTGTCATGGACTGTGTCATGCCGCCGATGGCGCGCCGCGCCGCGCCAAAGTCCAGCAGCAGCGGCCGCCCGGTGTCTTTGAGCAACAGCACGTTGTCGGGCGCGATGTCGCGGTGGAACACGTGCTCGGCGTGCAGCACCGACAGCCCTTCGATCAGTGGCTTCAGCAGGCCGAGCAGCCAGTCTTCATCGGGCGGCTGGGCGCGTTCCAGCAGTGCCTGCTTGAGTGTCGGGCCGTTGTACAGCGGCATCACCATGTAGGCGGTGCCCTGGGCCTCCCAGAAGCGGTAGACCTTGACCAGCGACGGGTGATCGAACTGGGCCAGCAGGCGCGCCTCGTTGATGAAGCTCTTCAAGCCCGCGGCAAACACATCGGCGTGGTGTTGCGACCGCAGCACCACACCGCCGTCAGCACCGCGTGTTGCCAGCGCAGACGGCAGGTATTCCTTGAGCGCCACAGTGCGCTGCAGCGAATGGTCGATGGCGACGTAAACGCAGGAGAAGCCGCCTTCGCCCAAGGTGCGTGTGATCTCGAATTCGCCCAGGCGCGTGCCGGCCGGCAGATCCGGCGTCGAAAAAGCTGGGGCCTCCTGCCCTGTGGCCATGTGCTCGCTCCCTACGGCCAAACAATTCCGAAGCACGCGGGCTCGGCCTGTCCACCGGGTCCACTACGCTCAAGCGCGTCTTGTACACCGACTCGGTGCGCGGGTACTAACAGCCTGCCGCTATTGGCGGCAACCTGGGCACATGAGAATCTGGGACATGGGGGGCCAAGCTCCGCAAGGCACACCCGGCTTTGCACGCTGGCAAGCAACTAGATGGACGAGATCGCGATTCCGGAGTTTCTGCGCCGGCAGGCGGTTGATCAGCGAGTGCTGTGCTGAACCAAGGCGACCTCGAGCGTGGTCTTCAGAACGACAGCAATCTGGCCACCCTTGCGCTGCGCGTCGCGGATCCCGAAGTGGTGAGCCCACACGGTCTCAAACCCTGTACCGTGTCTCATTGCTCCGCGTGCCGCCTTCCTTTGCGTGCCCGCTGTTGCGGGACCTCATCCGGAGCCCTCGGCACGGAGCCGACCGACCGCTCCAGGGCGGCGAGTTCAGGTCAACGGAGTCGGTTCAGGGTCGTCGGCGGGCGTAGCGCTCTGCGCCCTGGCCGCCCGTTGTCAGTCTCGAGCAGGTCTTCGGTCGCCCTCGGCCAAGTTCAGCAAGGGGAAGAGCCGACGCACCGCCACCCTTTGCGGTCTTGCTGCCCTGTAGCCAGGTTCGGCAGCCCGACTCGTGCTGTGCAGTTTCAGCCAGCGTGATTTCCAGGACTTCACGCTGCTGGTGTAGCTGGCTGCGGTGCCTGGCCGGCACGGCCTGGACAGCGTGCAGTTGCTGATGGTAGGTCAGGTGTGGCCGCTGGCCCTGCGCAGTGGGCCGTGGCGCGCGTGGGGTAACGCGGCCTATTCCAGCACCGGCAGAATTTCGCGGCGCAACACGCCACGCGCCGCTTCGTATTCAGGCAGCGCCGAGCGCACCACCTCCCAGAACGCGGTGCTGTGGTTCATTTCGCGCAGGTGGGCCAGTTCGTGCGTCACCACGTAGTCAATCACGGGCAGACCAAAATGCACCAGGCGCCAGTTCAGCCGCACGCTGCCGTCGGCACTGGCGCTGCCCCAGCGCGTGTGGGCCGAGCTGAGTGACAAGCGTTTCATCTGCACCCCCAGGCGCTGGGCAAAGTGCTTGCACCGCTCTTCAAAAATGCGACGTGCCTGGCGTTGCAGCCAGCTTTGCACCAGGTCGCGTATCTGGTCGGGTTCAGCCGTTTGCGGCAAGCCCAGATGCAAGGTCAGGCGCGGCACCCCGGGCAAGGATTCGGCGTCGGTGTGCAGCATGGCGCCGCCGGGGTGCTGGTGCGCGCGAGGGTCCAGCACCATGATCACGGTTTCACCCAGGAAGGGCACACTGCCGCCCTCTTGCCATTGCACCCGCGCGGCCTGCAAGCGCGACGCACGCTCGCGCTGTTCTTGCAGCTTGCGCAGTATCCAGCCGGCCTTTTCGCGCAGCGCAGCTTCAATTTCAGATTGGCCCACCCAGCGCGGTGCGCTGACGCTCAAGCCGTCAACACCAACCACAAAACCGATGCTGCGCCGGCGCGAGCGGCGCAGCTCATAGGCCACACAGTGGCCAGCCAACAAGGCTTCGCGCTGCGAGCGGGGATGACGGAATTCACCCCCCGCTGGCAACGCGGCAACCCCTGTAGGGCCTGCTGCCGGACCGGCAACGACCGGTGCCGAGGTTGGTGCTGCGGTGGGCGCCACTGCCGGGGGCGCCACCCGCGACACCAAGAAGGGGCCCAAGGAATGCACCACGGAAGGGGACACCAACGGCGGCGGCTCATCGAACAGCGAAAGCTGCTGGGGAGGAGGCGGCTCGATGGTTAACGGCATGGCCGGCAATTCTAAGTTGACTATGTTGACGGCGGCGGCTCGGCGGCGGCTGTGGGCCCACGGTGGCCACGGTTTCGTGGCGGGCGGCGGAGCCGGGTCTCTGGGTTCTCCCGGGTTTCCCTATAGGCGCTGAAAAGGTCGCGAACGGGCGCCGCGCCGGGCCCGGCGCCTGGCGTGGTGGCTGTCAGGGCGCATTGCAACTCCGCCAGGTGCCGGCGCATCTCGGCCCCGGCGGCAGCGGGCGACTGGGCCAGCGCGGCAATCAATTCCACATGGCGATGTGTCACACACACCGGCCCGCCGGCCACCTTGAACACCGCCATCAGCATGGACGTGGTGGGCAGCAGGCCCTCGAGCAGACGCTGAAACAGCGGGTTGCCGTGCATGCGCGCCAGCGCCAGGTGAAAGTCTCCCGAAAGGCGCACCGCCAACGCGGTGTCGCCCGCCGCGTCGGCAAGGCTTTCGGCCTGGGCCAACTGCTGCAGCTGCTGCAGCTGGCCTTCGGCCAGGCGGCCGCCCAGCCGGCGCGCATTTTCGCACTCCACCACCCGGCGCGCTTCAAACACATGCAGGGCGTCCTCGCGCGCGGGTGAAGGCACCCGTGCGCCGCGGTTGTGCTGCAGCGCCACCACCTGGTCTGGCGCCCGGCGCTGCAGGGCCTGCCGCACCACCGTGCGCGAAACGCCAAAGCCCGCCGCCAGTTCTTCTTCGCGCAGCCAAGCGCCGGGGG
>JANNMQ010000151.1:0-2550 GCA_031398045.1 Rubrivivax sp. | reverse complement strand
GCCAACCTGACGATGCTCTTCACCGAGCAGCCCTTCCTCGACCGCTTCGAGCACGCCGCCAAGGCCGGCTTCAAAGCCGTCGAGTTCCTCTTTCCGTACGCTTTCAGCGCCAGTGAGATCAAGCGCCGACTGGATGCAAACGGATTGCAACTGGTTCTGCACAACCTGCCGGCCGGCAACTGGGATGCGGGTGAGCGTGGCATCGCCTGTCACCCCGACCGCGTAGAAGAGTTTCGCGAAGGTGTTGAGAAGGCGATCGGTTACGCGCAGGTGCTGGGTGTTCGCCAGCTCAACTGCCTGGTCGGCAAAGCGCCCGCTGGTGTGGCTGACGATGTGCTGCGACGAACCGTGGTCGAGAACTTGCGCTACGCGGCCGATTGCCTGAAGAAGGCTGGGCTGCGGCTGCTGATCGAACCGATCAACACCTATGACATCCCCGGCTTCTACCTCAACCGCACCGTGCAAGCGGCCGGCCTGCTGGTCGAAGTGGGTGCGGACAACGCCTTTATCCAATACGACATCTACCACGCGCAACGCATGGAAGGTGAGCTGGCGGCCACGATGGAAAAGTACCTGCCACGCATCGGCCACATCCAGCTGGCCGACAACCCCGGCCGCAACGAGCCGGGCACGGGTGAGATCAACTACCCGTTCCTGTTGGCCCATCTGGACCGCATCGGCTACGACGGCTGGATCGGGTGCGAATACAAGCCGGCCACCACGACCGAGGCCGGCCTGGGCTGGCGCCAGGCGCTGGCAGCGTGAGTGCGAGCGATGCCAACCCCAACCCCACACAGACATCAAGGACAGACAACATGACTTCGACTCCCCTCAAGATTGGTTTCATCGGCCTGGGCATCATGGGTGCGCCGATGGCGGGGCACCTGCTAAAGGCCGGCCATCAGCTGTTCGTTTACACCTTGGGCAAGGTGCCGCCAGAGACTGCCGAAAGCAGTGCCACGCAGTGCCTCGACGCCAAGGGCGTGGCGCAGCGCGCCGACATCATCATCACCATGGTGCCCGACACACCCGACGTGGCCGAGGCCCTGTTCGGCGAGTCTGGCGTAGCCAAGGGCCTGACCGCAGGAAAAACCGTGGTCGACATGTCGTCGATCTCGCCGGTAGAGACCAAGCAGTTCGCGCAGAAGATCGAGGCCCTGGGTTGCGACTATCTGGACGCCCCGGTGTCGGGCGGTGACGTGGGTGCGAAGAACGCGGCGCTGTCGATCATGGTCGGCGGCAAGCCCGAGGTGTTCGAGCGCGTCAAGCCGGTGTTCGAGCTGATGGGCAAGAACATCACGCTCGTGGGCGGCAGCGGCGACGGACAGACCTGCAAGGTGGCCAACCAGATCGTCGTGGCGCTGACCATCAACGCCGTGGCCGAGGGCCTGCTCTTCGCCGCCAAGGCCGGTGCCGATCCGGCCAAGGTGCGGGCAGCCCTGATGGGTGGCCTGGCCACGTCCCGCATTCTGGACATCCTGGGCGACCGCATGATCAAGCGCACGTTCGATCCGGGCTTTCGCATCGCGCTGCATCAGAAAGACCTGAACCTGGCGTTGGGTGCAGCCAAGTCGCTGGGCCTGGCGTTGCCAGCCACCTCGCACGCCCAGCAGCTGTTCAGCGCCTGTGTGGCGCACGGCGGTGCGGCCTGGGACCACTCCGGCATGGTGCGGGCGCTGGAGAAGCTGTCGAACTTCGAAATCGGCCAGAAGGCGGTTTGAAGCGACGAAGGCGGACCAGCCATGACGCTCGCTCAGATGCCTGGCACGCTCCAGGCCCGGGAGCTGCTCTCGCTTCTGTTCAAGACAGCGATTGCTTCGGCCCAGCCTGCGCGCTGCATGGCGGCGCATCTGCCCGATCCGCAGAGCCTCGGTCGCGGACGGCTGGTTGTCATCGGCGCTGGCAAGGCAACGGCCGCTATGGCCCGCGCGGTTGAAGACCAATGGGCCGGTTCCGCCGATCAGCTCAGTGGCCTGGTCGTCACCCGCTACGGTTACGGCGTGCCCTGCCAGCGCGTCGAAATCGTCGAAGCGGCGCATCCGGTGCCGGATGCCGCTGGGCTTATTGCGGCGCAGCGCATGCTGGCCCTGGTGCAAGGCTTGACCGCAAACGATCTGGTGCTGTGCCTGATCTCGGGCGGCGGCTCGTCGCTTTTGCCCTTGCCACTGCCCGGCCTGACCCTGGAACACAAACAGGCGGTCAACCGCGCATTGCTGAAGTCGGGTGCCACGATCAGTGAAATGAACTGCGTGCGGCGCCACCTGTCCGCCATCAAAGGTGGGCGCCTGGCAGCGGCCTGCCACCCGGCAAAGGTGCTGACGCTGCTGCTGTCCGACGTGCCGGGCGACAACCCGATGGACATTGCCTCGGGCCCCACGGTGGCCGACCCCACCACCTGCGCCGACGCGCTGGCCATCGTGCGCCGCTACGGCATGGTGTTGCCGGCCGAAGTGCTGGAGGTGCTGGAAAGCGGCAGGGGAGAGTCCATCAAGCCAGGCGACCCACGCATCAACCGGGTAGAGACGCGCACGATCGCGACGCCCCAGATGG
>JANNMQ010000136.1:0-1724 GCA_031398045.1 Rubrivivax sp. | reverse complement strand
CAGCAGCCACCCGCACAGGGTGGAAGGCCAGCACCGGCATCGAACTGATCGACGGCATCGGTTCAACGGAGCTGTTCCACATCTTCATCAGTGCCGACGAAACCCATGCCAAGGCGGGCGCAACCGGGGTGCCGGTGCCGGGCTATCAGGCAGCGGTGCTGGGCGAAGACGGCCAAGCCCTGCCACCGGGCCAGGTGGGGCGTCTGGCCGTGAAAGGCCCCACCGGCTGCAAATATCTGGACGACCCCCGCCAGGCCACCTATGTGCAAAACGGCTGGAACCTCACCGGCGACGCCTATCTGGTGGACGACGAGGGCCAGTTTGTCTACCAGGCGCGCACCGACGACATGATCATCTCCGGCGGCTACAACATCGCCGGCCCCGAAGTGGAAAGCGCCTTGCTGCTGCACCCTGCGGTGGCCGAATGTGGGGTGGTGGGGGTGGCCGACGAAAAGCGCGGCATGCTGGTCAAGGCCTGCGTGGTGTTGCAACCGGGTTATGCAGGCGACGAGTTGATGGTCAAGCAACTGCAAGACCACGTGAAGCAGACCATTGCACCCTTCAAGTACCCGCGGGTGGTCGAGTTTCGCAGCCAGCTGCCGCGCACCGAAACCGGCAAACTGCAGCGTTTTCGGCTGAAGGCCGAAGCAACCCGCTGAGCCAGGCCACGGCGGCCAGCCGCCAAGCCGCGGAACAGCGCCTGCTCGGCGTCAAGGCTGCGCCGTTGGCACCAGACCAAACAGGTCGGCCACGGCTGCACGCACCTGCCCCTGCCCCAGCGCGTTGGTGTTGTGGTGCGAGCCGCCCTGCACCAGCACAAAACGCTTGGGCTGACGCGCGCGGTCAAACAAGGCACGGCCCAAATCGGGGCTGATCAGTTGGTCTTCGCTGCCGTGCACCACCAGCACCGGCGCCGAGACCTCGGCAATGTGTCGCGCGGCGTCAAAACGCTGTGTGATCAGGGGCTGCAGCGGCAACCAGCCCCAGCGCAGCGTGCTGTAGACATCGGGTATGGACGTGAAGCTGCCCTCCACAATCAAACCCGACAGGCCCGGCGACGGCGGTGTGGATACCGCCGAAAGCTGGGCCGCCAGCCGCACCGCCACCGCGCCACCCAGCGAATGTCCAAACACATAACGCTGTGCCTGTGGCCACTGCCGGCCCATCCAATGCCAGGCCGCGTGGGCATCTTCCACCGCCGATTGTTCAGACGGCAAGGCCTGCGTGCTCTGTCCAAAACCCCGGTAGTCCACGCCCAACACCGAAAAGCCCAGTTCGTGCATGCGGCGCATGCGGTGCGCGCTGCCGCGCACGTCCCAGCGCGCGCCGTGCAGGTACAGCAGCACAGGCGCCTTCGGGCTGGCCTGTGGCAGCCACAGCGCATGCAGGCGAACGGGCGCTTCCGAAGCACGGGCTTGGTTGGCAATGGGCTGCGCCGCGGCGGCTGGGTTCTGGGCTGACCTTGCAACCGTCGGCGGGCTGGCCTCAGGCCCGGTGCGCGCGGTGCCGGGCCGGCCCGGTTCAAATTCAATCCACACGTCCTGCATGCCTTGAGCCGCTGCCAGGCCCCCCGCCCACGTGCGTTCGCTGGGTTGGAAAATCCACCGCCGCTGTTGCTCGTCCAGTGCCGCGCAGCCGGACATCACCGCCCCCACCAGCAACAGCACCGTCAAGGTCAGCGCACCGCCGCGCATCAGCCGGGTAGCGCGAAGCGGGAGCCTGGA
>JANNMQ010000083.1:0-1760 GCA_031398045.1 Rubrivivax sp. | reverse complement strand
TGAAGCCGGCGAGCGCGACCAGTGGCAAGAAAGTTTTGAACTGCCCCGCAACGACGGCGGCACCATGACGCTGCTGGCCCGCGGCGCCACGCTGCCGTCTGACGCCAGGCTGCTGGTGTTCGACGACATCAGTGACGTCGTCTCCGCGCAGCGCAGCGCGGCCTGGGCTGAAGTGGCGCGCCGCCTGGCGCATGAGATCAAAAACCCGCTCACGCCCATCCAGCTGTCGGCCGAGCGGTTGCGCTACCGACTTGAATCCAAGCTGGAGGGCGCCGACCAGGCGCTGCTGGTGCGGTCCGTGGCCACCATCGTCAACCAGGTGCAAGCCATGCAGACGCTGGTCAACGAGTTTCACGACTACGCGCGCCTGCCTGCGGCGCAGATGCGGCCGCTGGACCTGAACACCCTGGTGAGCGAAGTACTGGCGCTGTATGGCCAGGCACAGGACAGCGGTGTGCTGACGACACAACTGGCCGGCAACCTGCCCCTGTTACAGGGCGACACCACGCAGTTGCGCCAGGTGGTGCACAACCTGGTGCAAAACGCGCTGGATGCGGTGGCCGAGCAGGCCGATGGCCATGTCGAAATCAGCACCACCCTGGCCTTGGGCGAACACGGCGAGCTGCGCGCCGTGCGCCTGACCGTCATCGACAACGGCCCGGGTTTTGCCGACAAGGTGCTGAAACGTGCGTTCGAACCCTACGTCACCACCAAGACCAAAGGCACCGGGCTGGGCTTGGCGGTGGTGAAGAAAATTGCTGACGAACATGCAGCGCGTCTGCGTGTGGCCAACCTGCACGCCGGTGAGGAACCCGATGGCCCGGTAACCGGGGCGCGCGTTTCGCTATCATTTTCAAACTTCGCCGGGTCGACCAACGCCGCAGCGCCATCCCGCGCAGGCCAGGCCGTCGCGCGGCATCAGTAGCCTGACAGGCAACAACGGAATCGCATGGCAACTATTTTGGTCGTGGACGATGAGCTGGGCATCCGTGCCTTGTTGAGCGAAATCCTCACCGACGAAGGGCACACGGTGGAGCTGGCGGAAAACGCAGCGCAGGCGCGCCTGAAGCGCGAAACCCTGCGGCCCGACCTGGTGCTGCTGGACATCTGGATGCCCGATGTGGACGGCGTCACGCTGCTCAAGGAATGGTCGGCAGGCGGCCAGTTGTCGATGCCGGTGGTGATGATGAGTGGTCACGGCACCATCGATACCGCGGTGGAGGCCACCAAGTTCGGTGCCACTGCTTTTCTGGAAAAACCCATCACGCTGCAAAAATTGCTGCGTGCGGTGGAGCAGTCGCTGGTCAAACCTGGTGCACGTGCCGCAGGCAGTGCTGCGCCTGCGCAAGCGAACACGCCCGCCCCGGCAGCGCCGTACAGCTACGGCAGCCACAACCTGGCCCCGCGCGGCAGCGACCCCCACCTGAGCGGAAGTTATGACGCAGGTGCCAGCTACGGCAGTGCGCCGATAGCCGGCGCTGGCCACGGCCTGGGTGCCAGCGAAGGCCCACGCGCGCACCAGAGTTTTGACCTCGACCGCCCGCTGCGCGAAGCCCGCGACGCCTTTGAAAAAAGCTATTTCGAGTTTCATTTGATGAAAGAAGGCGGTTCGATGACCCGCGTGGCCGAAAAAACCGGCCTGGAGCGCACCCACCTGTACCGCAAGCTCAAACAATTGGGCGTGGATTTGGCACGCAACAAGCGCGGCGGCTAGCGCGTGGCCCTTGCAGGGCGCCGAAACCGCAGGACGGAGCGGCTAT
>JANNMQ010000082.1:0-4284 GCA_031398045.1 Rubrivivax sp. | reverse complement strand
AAGCGGATGGCGCCCATGTCGCGCCGTGGCTCCAGGTGGATATCTGACGCGCGCTGGTCAAAGGCGTACTGCCACAACCAGTCCACCACCTGCACCACGCCCTGGTCGTTGGCGTCCAGGGCCTTGTTGCTCTTGCCCAGTTCCACCAGCTGCTCAAAGCTGGCGCTGCCCGACACCTCGCCGTTTTTTTGCGCTGCGCGCACGCTGCGCGCTAGCGCGTAGAACTCGGTGGTGTAGCGGCGCAGGTCTTCGGGGTTGGCCACCACCAGGCGCACAGACTTGCGGGTCTGCGCTTCGATTGCGGCCAGCCACGGCGTGTCGAAGGGCTCGGCGGTGGCTATCACCACCTCGGCCGCACCCACCTGCACCGGCAGCGCCAGGCGCGTTTGTGCGTACTGCACGCTCATCACATCGGCCACGCGGCCCACGTCCACCCGCAGCGGGTCTATGCGCAGATAGGGCAGCCCGCAGCGGCCGGCGAGCCATTCGGTCAGCGCTTCAATGTCCAGCGGTTTGCTGCTGCCCACGCGCTGCAGGCCAGCACCTCCCAGGCGTACCAGCGCGTGCAGGCTGGAGCTGCCGGCGCTGAAGCGGGCGGCCACACGCCCTGCATCTTCAGCCGTCACCAGACCGTCAGCCTGCAGCCACTGCAGCAGCAGCGGCCAGTCCAAGCGGCCTTTGTGGCGCGACGGCGCAGCCTTGGCCGGGCGGGACGCAGGGGGTGCCGTGGACGAAGACGCTGCGGCGGCGGTGTCGGTTTTCAACTGTGGGGGTCCGGTTCGCCTTTGTAGGGCCGCACCATGCGCAGCCATTCACGTGCGCGCAGGCCCAGCTTCATAAAACGGGCCTCCAGCGCGGCGGCGCGTTGTTTAAGCTCTTCACGGCCCGGCACCACCACGTCGCGCCCAGCCACCACCACCGTGTTGCCTTCGCGCGTAGGCCGCAGGCTCCACACCTGGTCACTGCCAAAAGCGGCGGCGATGCGCTGGATGCTGTCATGGAAGCTGGCGTGGCGGCCGAACAAATTGACGCTCATCAGGCCACCACTTTCCAGCACTGCGCGGCAGGCGCGGTAGAAATCAACACCGTCCAGCACGGGCGCGGCGGCCTCGTGGTCGTACAGGTCCACGTGCAGCAGCCGCACGCGGTTGGTTTCGGCCTGCGCCAGCCAGTCGGCCGCATCGCCCAGCACCACTTCGGCTTGCTGCGGCAGTGCAAACCAGCTGCTGTTGACCTGCACCACTTGGGGGTTGATTTCCACCACGGTGGTGGCCATCTTCAACTGCTGTGCCGTGAAGCGCGTGATGGCCCCGGCCCCCAGACCCAGTTGCACCGCCTGCCCCTGTCCCAGGCTGGTGGTGGGCAACCACAGCAGACTGGCCAGCATGCGTTGCACGTAGTCGATCTCCACCACCTGCGGCTTGCCGATGCGCATGCCGCCCTGGATCCAGATGCTGCCCAGATGCAGGTAGCGCACGCCTTCGTGTTCAGACAGGGTGACCGGGGGCAGTTCAGCAGGTTTGGCGGGCTTCAGGGCAGGCTTCGGGGCGGGCATGGGGTCGAAAATTCCAGACTGGGCGGGGTGTGGATCAGGCAATGCCGGCTTGTTCAAACGCGGCGCGCCAGGCTTGCAACTTGCGGTCAAACGACCAGCTGGCGTTGGCTGGACTGCTGGAGGGTAAACGCAGCACCGGCAGCTTGAGCGCCGCCGTGTGATGCCGGGCGCGTGCCGATTCGCCACCGTTGTGCGCCACCACGCGCAGTGCCGGCGCGCGTTGCAGCAGGCTGTGCAGGTCGTTCAGCTCCGCATTCCGAATGTTGGTGTCCAGGCTGCCGGGGCGCTGGCAGGCGGCGTAAACGTCCCACAAGCCCAGGCCTCGCGCCTGGGCCAGCGCCAGGCGTTGTGCATAGGGCATCGCAACCAGGTCCAACTGCCAGATGGCGCCCAGCAAGGGCCAGAAGTGGTTGCGCGGGTGGCCGTAATACTGTTGCGCCTGCAACGAAGCCACACCGGGGAAACTGCCCAGCACCAGCAGCGCACAGTCGGGGCCCATGACGGGTGGCAGGCCCTGCAGCGTGGGGCCTTGTGAGCTTATGACGCCCTTCATGGGTGCAGCGCCGCCAGCCGTGGCAACACCCGCCGCGCGTTGGCGCTGGTGATGGCCGCCGTTTCGGGCACAGACCAGCCGCGCAGACCGGCCAGCGTTTGCGCCACGCGTGGCAACTCCGCCGGTTCGTTGCGGCCTTGCGCCGCACCGGCTTGGCGCTGGCTGGCGGTGCGGTACAGCCACTGCGGCGGTATGTCGGGCGCATCGGTTTCCAGCACCAGCGCCGTGCGGGTCACGGTGGCCGCCAGATGGCGTATTTGCAGCGCACGCTCAAAAGTCAAAGTGCCGCCAAAACCCAGCGCAAAACCGCGGTCGACAAAGTGCTGCGCCTGCACCGCGCTGCCATTGAAGGCGTGTGCAATGCCGCCGGGCACGGTGATGCGTCGCAAGCCCTGCAGCAAGGCATCGGCCGAGCGCCGCACATGCAGCAGCACGGGCAGGCCGGCGTCGCGGGCCAGCTTCAGCTGCGCCAGGTAAAACTGGCGCTGGCGCTGCAGGTCCAGCCCCGGCACAAAGTGGTCCAGGCCGATTTCGCCCACAGCCACCAGGCGCGGGTCGTTGCGGTGCTGGTACAGCGCTGTTTGCAGCAGTTCCAGGTGCTCATCGGTGGCGTCGCCCACACACAGCGGGTGAATGCCCAGCGCATAGACACAAGCCTGTTCATGGGCCAGTTCCCGCACGCGGTCGAAGTTGATCGCCGCCACGGCGGGCAGCACCTGCACCAGCACGCCCGCTGCGCGCGCGCGCAGCACCACAGCGCCACGGTCAGGGTTGAACTCGGGCGCGTCCAGATGGCAGTGTGTGTCTATCCACATCGGCAGGATGATGAGGCACGGGCCCAAAGTCCCCGTTGCATGCTGCAGGCCTACCACTGTGCTGCTTAAGCACGGTCACCGCGCCGCCATTTGCCCGTGCCCCTGCACAGCCACGTCCAGCGTGATACCGTGCATTAGCAAGTTTGAAAGTGCCCAACGCATGAGCAAAACACGCATGAGCAAAACACCGCTGTACAGCCGCTCGCCCCGCAAAACCGCCACGCCTGCGGGCCCGCTTGCGCCGGGGGCCCCTGCGGCGCCGACTGCGGCTGCACACGGGCCTGGTCTTCAGGCCTCGGCTGATGCGCCCACGACAGGCAGTGCCGCGAAAAGTGCAGCAAAGGCACCCATCCCAGCCCCTGTCTGGGCCTTGGCCGGCGCGCTGTTGGCTACCGCCCTGGTACTTACGGCCCTGCGCTGGGGGCCAGCACCCCGGCTCGTCACGCAGGGCGATATCGACGCGGCCGTGCGTGAGAGCCTGGAAAAAGAACCCCTGCCCTCGCAGGCTGCCAAGGCCTATCAAGCCATCCTGCCTTCGGTGGTGCGCGTCACTGGCATCATGGACGACAAAGACGAGGGCCTGGACAACCCAGAGCAGCGTGCCATGGGACGCAGCCTGGGCACGGGCGTGGTCATCATCGACAACGGCACCATCCTGACCAACCTGCATGTGGTGTGGGGCGCTAAGAAGGTGCGGGTGCGCTTCGCCAACGGCCACGAAAGCGACGCTTCGATGGTGAGCGCGCAGCCTGAAAACGACTTGGCCGTGCTGAAAGCGCACAGCCTGCCCGACGACCTGGAAGCCGCCACCATGCGGTCTACCGCCGACTTGGCGCCTGGCGATCACGTGATTGCCGTGGGCCACCCTTTTGGCATCGGCCCCAGCGTCAGCTACGGCGTGGTGTCGGGCCTGAAGCGTGAATTCCGCTCGCCCGAGGGTGAACGCACGTTGACCAATTTGATCCAGTTTGACGCCGCCGCCAACCCCGGTAACAGCGGTGGGCCGCTGGTTACCACCGATGGTCAGGTGGTGGGCATCGTCACCGCCATCCTCAACCCCAGCGAGCAGCGCACTTTCATTGGCATAGGTTTTGCGGTGCCGATAGAAAACGCGGCCCAGGCGGCAGGCATGCCGCCTTTCTGAAACCTTCGGCAGGCATGCCGCCTTTCTGAAACCTTCGGCAGGCATGCCGCCGTTTTAGGCAGGCGTCAACGCACTGTCCGTTCGGGCTGAGCCTGTCGAAGCCCCGCCACCGCGGGCAGCGGGGCTTCGACAGGCTCAGCCCAAACAGGTGTGTGGTTGCAGCCCGGTCCGAACCTACCCACTTCTTCAGCCAAAGGCCCCCATGAGCGACAACCAC
>JANNMQ010000077.1:0-3262 GCA_031398045.1 Rubrivivax sp. | reverse complement strand
GGCTGCGGCACGTTCACCGACAGCCCGGCTTTCGAGCCCGACGGAGGCTGGGACAAGCGCACGCGCCGCATCGGCGTCAACGCCCGCCTGTTCGACGACTTCGTTGCCGCCGATGCGCCGGTCGTGGTGATCGACGGCAAGAATCTTTGGTAGGCTCAGCCGCCCTCACTGCGCAATCGATGCTGCAAGCTCCCACCGACCCGATTGCAGCAGTCAGCCACCCTGACCCCTACCCGTACTACGCGGCGCTGCGTGCCGAATCGGGGCTGCACTGGTTTGCAGACCGCAAGCTGTGGGCGCTGGTCCGTGCGCCGCTGGTGACGGCGGCATTCAACCTGGCGCAGGCCAAGGTGAGGCCGCCCGGCGACCCGATCCCTGCTTTTCTTGAAGGCACACTCGCCGGTGACGTCTTTGGCAGGCTGGCCCGCATGACCGATGGCCCGCCCCATTCAGCAGCGCGCGACCTCACGATGCGGCTGATGCGCAAGCTCACCGGCGAACTGGTCGCCGCCGGTTCTGCGCGGGTGATCGACGCGGTTGCCCGCCCGTGGCGCGAGCAGCGGGACGCCGCATCGCTGAATGAAATGATCCGCGCTTTGCCGGTGCTGTCGATCCTGGCAGCGCTGGGCTTTGCGCCACCCTGCGCCGCGGCCGTGCTGGGGTTCGTCGATACCTGGGTGGCCGGGCTCTCACCACTGTCCACGGATGCACAACGCGCAGCCGCCATCAGCGCGATGGAGGGCCTGCTGCCGGTGCTGGCCGCCAATGGGGTTGATGATCTGAATGATTTGGCCGCGTTTGTTGCCGTGTTGATGCAGCCGCACGAGGCCACTGCAGGCTTGATGGGTGCCGGTCTGCTTCGGCTGGCAGCAGACGCGAAACTGCGTGACGCAGCTGTGGCCGGCACGCTGCGTTGGGACCATTTTGGTGAAGAGGTGATGCGCCACGACCCGCCCATTCAAAACACGCGCCGGGTTCTGGCAGCCGACGTGCAGTTTGAAGGCACGCCGGTTCTGGCGGGACAAACCGTGCTGCTGGTCTTGGCCTCGGCAGCACGCGATGCCTCGTCGCACGACGCGCCGGATGAATTTCGGCTGGACCGTTCACGGCGTTCGCCTTTGCCGCTTGGAGCGGGTGTGCACGCCTGCCCCGGCGGCCCGGCCGCTTTGGCCGTCGCCGAATGCGCCTGGCGACACGTCACCGCGTTTGCTGGCGCCGATGGTCTGGAAGCACTGGCTCGCGGAGTGACCTGGCGTACGTCCGTCAACGCCCGCATTCCCCTGTTCGTCTGACGAGGTCACCTCATGATTGATCGCCCTGCCAACGTTGCTGTACAGCGCGCCGCATTCCGCCGTCTGTATGAAGCAGCCAGCTTGGTGATTCCCAACCCGTGGGACTTGGGCAGCGCGCGCTACCTGCAGAGCCTGGGCTTCAAGACGCTTGCGACGACGGGTTCGGGTCATGCGTGGCCGCAGGGCTGCCCAGACAGCCATCGGCTGGTGCGCAGGCACGCACCGTCTGCGGCGCGTTTGCGAGTGCGGCGAGGCTGATGGCGGAGCAGTGCCGGTTCGATGGGTTTCAGAAGGCTTCGTCCGCGCACAAGCTCAATGCATTCTTCCGGGCCGACTCTGGCTGTCGTGGCGTTTGCGCTAGACCTCAAACCGGCCGTGAGTTGAGGGGTTGAATGGTCGCAAGGACACGCTCAACCCATCCACATTCGCTTGAAGCTCATGCGCCATTGCGGGGCTCTGGCGTTGCATGTGTACCGAACGCCAGCGGCCAGACCAGTAACGTCAGCGCCGCAAACTGCAGCGCAAACCGAATGGCGTGGCCCGCCTCCCAGCTCTGGCGCAGCGCGCCCCAGCCTGAGGGAATGTTCGGCAAGGTGGCGGACATGAAGACTGCGTTGGCCGGGGCGACAAACCAGAAGAAAACCACCGGAAACGCCAACAGCAGCAGGACCAGCGCTGCCAGAGCGAGCCAGCGTCGACCCTGACGCGAGAAGAACACGATAAAGCCCGTGGCAGCGATCGCTGCCGGCTCGAGAAAGCCGCCCACCTGCGGCGGGCCCCACTGCACATACAGCGACTGTTGAAGCGTGATGTACAGGTGGGCGCTGTACTGCATCTTGGCCGGCGATTCAAGCACATGCGCGAAAGCAAGACCGGTGACCAGTGCCACCAGAAGCAGGGCGGTGAAGCTGAGAAACCTCAGCGCCACGCGGAGACACCCAGCGGTGAGGCGCACGCGCAGGGCACGCGGAACGGCGATAGCCGGCTCGTGGCCTCGGCGCCGGCCAATGCAGGAGCGTTCTCGTCCTTCATCAGCTTGAGCTTCAAGCCTCGATGATGACCTTCAGCGCCTTGGTGCTCGACGCCTTGCTGAAGGTCTCGTAGGCCTCAAGGATCTGGTCCAGCTTGAAGTGGTGGGTGATCAACTGGCCTGCATCGATGCGCTGGGACTGCACGGTTTTGAGCAGCATCGGAATTGAAGAGGTGTCGACCAAGCCGGTGGTGATCGTCACGTTGTGCGACCACAGCCGCTCCAGGTGCAGGTCGACCTTCACGCCGTGCACGCCCACGTTGGCGATCGTGCCGCCGGGCGCGACGATGTTCTGGCACAGCTCGAAGGTGGCCGGAATGCCCACCGCCTCGATGGCGGTGTCGACGCCGCGCCCGCCGGTCAGCTTCATCACCTGCTCGGCCGCGTGTCCGTCGCTGCTGTTGACGATGTCGGTCGCCCCGAAGCGCTGGCTCACTGCCAGACGGTTGTCGTCGAGGTCGATCATGATGATCTGCGACGGCGAATGGAACTGAGCTGTCAATAGCGCGGCCAGGCCGATCGGCCCCGACCCTACGATCGCGACACTGCCACCCACTTGCACCCGGCCATTGAGCACCCCGCACTCGAACCCCGTGGGCAGGATGTCGCTGAGCATCACCAGCGCTTCTTCGTCGGCATCGGCAGGTATCGGGTACAAGCTGGTGTCGGCATAAGGAATGCGAACGAATTCGGCCTGGGTTCCGTCGATGCGGTTGCCCAGGATCCACCCGCCAGTCGTGCAGTGCGAGTACATGCCCTTGCGGCAGTATTCGCAGCGACCACAGGCACTGATGCAGGAGATCAGCACCCGGTCCCCGGACTTGAAGGTCGTGACACCTGCACCCACGGTGTCGACGATGCCGACACCCTCGTGGCCCAGCACGGTGCCCGGTACGCAGGTGGGCACGTCGCCTTTGAGGATGTGCAGGTCGGTGCCGCA
>JANNMQ010000060.1:0-8728 GCA_031398045.1 Rubrivivax sp. | reverse complement strand
GGTGGTTGCAACCATGCTGTGCTCTCCAAGTGAATGCAGGGAGCCGCAGGTTGATTTACTGCCCGTTGCAGCGCATCCATCGCTTCGTTGATGGGTACGGGGCCCGTCACCACCCTTGCGGAGGCCGCGAGGTGGTGATGGGGGCACTGCCCGACGTTGCAGCAGCGCCTGCGCCGCTGCTTACCAGCGCTGCAGTTTCAAGGCCTGCAACGTCTGGCGCAGCACCGCAGCGCCGGCAGACAGCACGTGGCTGTCGGTGAACAGCCGGCCGCCGTTGCGGGGCCCTTCGCCCTTGGCGCCAGCAACCGCTTCGTGGTCGGTCACGTCTTCCGCAAAGGCTTCGCTCCTGAACCACAACGGCACGGTGTCGGCAAAGTCTGCAGGCTCAGCCAAGGCCCCGCCAGACGGCGCGTGTGCTGCCGGGTCATCGTGGCGTCGGGCCTGCAGACGCCCCAGTGCGACGGCATGCGACAGTGGGTGCATGGGCGAATACGAATGGGTGTGCGCTGTGGTCATCGTCTGGACTCCCGGAACAGCCGGCAGCCAAGGCCAGCAACAAGCCAAATGGTGGCAGCCCAACATGGCAAGATGATGAAACCCGCGCGATCTCTGCGCCCGAAGCAAACCCCCTCATGCCTGCCAACCTGGACGGCCAACTGGTCGTGGCCATTTCTTCACGTGCGCTGTTCGACTTTGAACAGGAAAACAGCGTTTTTGAGGCCAGTGACGACCGCGCCTACATGAACCTGCAGTTGCAGCGGCTGGAACTGCCCGCACGCCCTGGTGTGGCCTTTTCGCTGGTCAACAAGCTACTGGCCTTCAACGGCGTTGGGCCCGCACGTGTGGAGGTGGTGATCTTGTCGCGCAACGACCCGGTGTCAGGCATGCGGGTGTTTCGTTCGGCGCAGCACTTTGGGCTGCCCGTACAACGTGGTGTGTTCACACGCGGCCAGCCTCCCTGGCGTTATTTGCGGCCGCTGGCGGCCAACCTGTTTCTCAGCACCAATGAAGCCGATGTGCGATCGGCACTGGCCGAAGGTGTGCCGGCGGCGCGTGTGTTCCCGGAAAGTGCACGGGCATCGGCCGCCCACCCCGACGAAGTGCGCATCGCTTTTGACGGCGACGCGGTGTTGTTCTCTGACGAGGCCGAACGGGTGTACCAAGCGCAAGGCCTGCAAGCTTTTCAAAGCCATGAACAAGAACGTGCCGCCACGCCGCTGGCGCCGGGGCCTTTCAAGCCGCTGCTGGAAGCGCTGCACCGGTTGCAGCGCAACCCCAGCAACCGCATGCGGCTGCGCACCGCGCTGGTGACGGCGCGCAGCGCACCGGCGCATGAACGCGCCATCCGCACGCTGATGCAGTGGCAAGTGGAAGTGGACGAAGCGATGTTTTTGGGTGGACTGCCCAAAGGCACTTTCCTGCGCGAATTTGAGCCCGACTTCTTTTTTGATGACCAGACCGGGCACATCCACAATGCTGCGGTGCATGTGCCGGCGGGGCATGTGGCTTCAGGGGTTTCCAACCCCTGAGGGCACTTTCGGGTCGCCGCGCGGCCATTCAGCCAGGCGCAGCACCGCCCACACCGCAGCCGCCAGCGCCAGCACCACGGCCAGCCACAACACGCTGCGTGCGCCCTGGGCGTCCCCCAGCCAGCCGCCCAGCGCCGCGCCCATCAGCGTGGCGGCATACCCGGCGCTGCGGATGCCGGCGTCGACACGGGCCAGCAAGGCCGGGGCTACCGCCGACTGGCGCAGGCTGCGGTCGTGCACCTCATACAGGGTCTGACCGGCGTCGCCGATCAATTGCTGGGCCACCAGCGCGGCCACCGCCAGCCAACCCGCCGTGGCCGTCAAAGGCGCAAAGGCCATGCCCAGCGTCAGCAGCCACAGCCCCAGGCTCATGGTCCAGCCGCCGCCCCAGGCACGCCCCAGCTTCGTCGCCAGCACAGCACCCACGATGGAGGCCACCGCCCCCAGTGAAAAGATCAGGCCCAGCAGCCCGGTGGTTATGGCCAGGTCGCGGCTGACATAGATCATGTACGCCGTGCCAAAACAAGCCATCGCCGCATCCAGCAGCATGCGCACGGTGCACAACGCTCGCAGGCGCGGTGTGCGCCACACCGTTTGCAGGCCAGCCCGGGCGTCCTGCATGGCCTGGCGCCAGGGGCCGACCGCCGGACTTGGTTCGTTGCTGGCCTGGGGCACGGGCGGCGCAGCAGGCACACCGCGCAGGCACAGTGCCGACAGGGCATAACTGCAGGCGTCGACCAGCAGCGCCAGCGGTGCGCCCAGCCACTGGAACAGCCAGCCGCCTGCGGCAAAGGCCGCCGCCTCGGACACACTGCCGGCCACCGACAACTGCGCGTTGCGGTGCGGCAGTTCATCCAACGGCACACACAGCGCCGTCCAGGCCGAGCGCGCCATCTCAAAGGCCACCGTGCACAGGCCGCTGGCCGCAGCGGCTGCCACCAGCAGCGGCATGCTCAAGCTGCCGCGCCACGCGCCCCAGGCCAGCAGGCCCAGCACCAGCACGCGGCCACCATCGGCCAGCAGCATCACACGGCGCTTGGCGCTGCGGTCCACAGCACCACCCAGCAGCAAGGCCCCCAGACCCCCGGCCAGCACATCGGCCACCAGCAGGCCGGCCATCTGGCCCGGCGTGGCCTGCAGCTGCAACGCCGCCAGCCACGGTATGGCCAGGCGGCTGAGCATGCTGCCAAAGTTGGAGATGCCCTCTGCCGCCAGCACCCGTGTGTAGGGGTTGGGGGTGTTCATGGCGCTGAATTGTGTTGGCGCGCCAGAGACAATGAAGCGCACCAGCACAAACTTGCACAAAGTCGCACGAACCCGCACGAACCCGCACGAACCCCCACCAGCGCGCACCCGCCCGCACAAATTCGCTCAAATCTGCACCAGCCTGCCCGCCGAATCATGAATCTTGCCAACCTGCCCACCCCCGCCGCGCTGCTGGACGAAAGCCGCCTGCAGCGCAACATCCAGCACATGCAGCAGCACCTGAACCGCCTGGGTGTGCGGCTGCGCCCGCATGTCAAAACCGCCAAATGCGAAGCCGTGGCGCAGCGCCAGCGATTGGCCGGTGCGCAAGGCATCACGGTGTCCACACTGAAAGAAGCCGAGGTCTTCTTCGAGGCCGGCCACCTGGACATCCTGTACGCCGTGTGCATCTCGCCGCACAAGCTGGCCAGCGTGCGCGCCTTGCGTGAACGCGGCTGCCAACTGGCCGTGGTGGTTGATTCGCTGGCCGCCGCGCAGGCCGTGGCCGATGACGTGGCGCAGCACGGCCATGCTTTTGACGTGTTGATTGAAATCGATACCGACGGCCACCGCGCCGGGGTCTTGCCCGACGCTCAATTGCTGCTCGACATCGGCCAAACGCTGCACGAAGGCGGCGCGGTGCTGAAGGGCGTGATGACCCACGCTGGCGCCAGCTACGAATGCCGCAGCCCACAAGCCCTGCAGGCCATGGCCGAGCAGGAAAGATCACGCTGCGTGCGGGCCGCCCAGCGCCTGCGCGCGGCCGGCCTGCCCTGCCCCGAGGTCAGCGTGGGCTCCACACCCACCGCTTTGTCAGCCACGCAGCTGCAAGGCGTGACCGAAGTGCGTGCCGGGGTCTATGTGTTTCACGACCTGGTGATGCAGGGCATTGGCGTGTGCACCACCGATGACCTGGCGCTCAGCGTGCTGGCCACCGTGATCGGCCATCAGTTGGACAAAGGCTGGGTGCTGGTGGACGCTGGCTGGATGGCCATGAGCCGCGACCGCGGCACGCAGGCGCAGGCCATCGACTGGGGTTATGGCGCCGTGTGTGATGAAAGTGGCCAGCTGATTGATGGCCTGCTGATGAGCGGCGCCAACCAGGAACATGGCATCCTGTCGTGGCGCGATGGCCGCGTGGACCCCAGGCTGGCGCAACGTTTTGCGCTGGGCAGCCGGCTGCGCATCCTGCCCAACCATGCCTGCGCCACCGCGGCCCAGTTTGCGCACTACGACGTGCTGGCCATCGACGGCAGCCTGCAGCAGTGGCCGCGTTTTTCGGGCTGGTGAAAACCGCCCCGCGGCACGGTCAGCTCAGCGCCGCATAACGCGCCAGGTGGTGGTCGGCATCACCAAAGCGCTGCGCCGCCATCGTCAGACGGCGGAAGGTGTGCGAAATTTTCAGCTCTTCGCTCATGCCCATGCCACCATGCAACTGCACCGATTCTTGGCTGATCAGCCGCGCCGCATCGGCCACCTTGATTTTGGCCGCCGACACGGCGCGGCCCCGTTCACGCGCGTCGCTGCAGTGGTCCACCTTGGAAGCTGCAAGGATGGCCATGGAACGCGCCTGCTCCAGCGTGATCAGCATCTCCACCATGCGGTGCTGCAAAACCTGGAACGACGCGATGGGCACACCAAACTGCTTGCGGGTTTGGGTGTAGGCCAGCGTGGCATCCAGCGCATAACGCATGGCGCCAACGGCATCAGCGCACAGCAGCGCGGTGGCAAAGTCCAGCGCTTCTTCGATGGCAGGCTGGGCAGCACCGGGCGCACCCAGCAGCGCGTTGGCGCCCAGTTGCACGGCATCAAACCGCAGGTCGGCACAGCGCTGGCCGTCGACGGTGCGGCTGGGGTTGCTGTGCACGCCGGCGGCTTGGGCATCGACGACAAACAAACTGGCGCCCTCACCTTCAGCAGCGCCCGTGCGTGCCGACACGATGAAGCTGTGTGCCAGCGGTGCGCCCACCACCACGCACTTGGGGCCCTGCAGCACCCAGCCAGCGCCTTCAGCCCTTGCCGTGGTGGTCTGCGGGTCCAGCGCGTAGCGGCGTCCTGGCTCCAGGTGGGCAAAAGCCAGGCGGCGGCTGCCGTCGATCAGGCCCGGCAGCAGCGCCGCGCGTTGCCCTGCGTTGCCCAAACGCGCCACCAGCCGGCCAGCCAGCGCGATGTTGTCCAGCAGCGGCTCCACCACCAGCGCTTCGCCGCAGGCTTGCAGGGGGGCCATCAGGTCGATCGCACCGCCGCCAAAACCGCCATCGGCTTCAGGCACCGCAAGGGCGGTCAAGCCCAGTTCGGCAAAGGTGGCCCACAGGCTGGCGCTAAAACCGGCGTCGGACCGCACCGTGGCCTGGCGCTGTTCAAAACCGCAGTCACTGGCCAGCACCTTGTGCACCGAATCGGCCAGCTGCTGTTGTTCGTCACTGAGTTCAAAGTTCATGGTGTGCCCAGGTGCGCCCGTTCAAAGGCCCAGCGTCATCTTGGCGATGATGTTGCGCTGGATTTCATTGGAACCGGCGTAGATGCTGGCCTTGCGGTAGTTGAAATAACGCGGCGCCAGGCGCGAGGTGAAAGGGTCGATGGCACCACCGTCCACCGCCACGAAGGGCTGCGCCATCGGGCCGGCGGCCTGCATCATCAGTTCGGTGATCATCTGCTGCACCTCGGTGCCGCGTATCTTCAGCATCGACACATCGGCGCCGGGCGGCTGGCCGCTGCGCCGCATCTGGTCCAGAAAGCGCATCGACGTCAGTTCCAGTGCGTCCAGTTCTATTTCCACGCGGGTGAGCTTGTCGCGAAAGCGCGGGTCTTGCAGCAGCGGCTGGCCCTGGTTCAGTTCACGCGCGGCCAGCGCTTTCAACGCGGCCAGTTCGCGGCGCGACGCACCCACGCTGCCCGAACCCATGCGTTCATGGCCCAGCAGGTATTTGGCCACCGTCCAGCCTTTGTTTTCTTCAAACACCAGGTTTTCAACGGGCACCGGCACATCGTCAAAAAACACCTCGTTGACCTCGTGACCGCCGTCCATCAGGATCAACGGGCGCACCGTGATGCCGGGTGTTTTCATGTCGATCAGCAAGAAGCTGATGCCTTCCTGTCGCTTTTCTGCCGTGCTGTCGGTGCGCACCAGGCAAAAGATCCAGTCGCCGTACTGGCCCAGCGTGGTCCAGATCTTTTGCCCGGTGACGCGGTAGACCGCACCCGCGCTTCGGGATTCACGCACGGCGCGTGTTTTCAGCGCCGCCAGGTCGGAACCCGCGCCCGGCTCTGAATAACCCTGCACCCAGAAATCGTCGCCGTTGCGGATGCGCGGCAAGAAGCGGTTTTTCTGTTCAGGCGTGCCGAACTTCAACAGCACCGAAGCGCACATGCTGGGGCCAAAAGGCGGCAGCAGCGGCGCACCGGCCAGGCCAAATTGCTCGTCGTAGAGATAACGGCGCGTGATGTCCCAGCCCGTGCCTCCCCATTCAAGCGGCCAGTGCGGTACCGACCAGCCTTGTTCGGCCAGGATGCGGTGCCAGCGCAGGTAGTCCTCTTTTTCCAGTGCCTGGTAAGCCACCACCTTGCCGCGTATGTCGGCGGGCAGGTTGGTTTCCAGCCAACCGCGTACCTCGTCGCGGAAAACCCTCTCTTCATCTGAATAGTTCAGGTCCATCCCAGGCTCCGGTGGTGGGGTTAACTGCGGAAAGAGGCGGCCATTGCAGCATCTTCATCGGCGCTGACATCCACACGGGCGTGCAGCCCCAGTTCGTGGCGGCCCACCACCAGGTGGTGCACTTCGTCAGGACCATCGGCCAGCCGCAAGGTGCGCTGCTGCGCGTACATGTGCGCCAGTGGCGTCTTCTGCGACACGCCCAAGGCGCCGTGCATCTGGATGGCCTGGTCGATGATCAGGCAAACCCGCTCGGGCACCAGCGCCTTCACCATGTGCACCCACAGCCGTGCTTCGCGGTTGCCCAGCACGTCCATCGCCTTGGCAGCCTTCAACACCATCAGGCGCATCGATTCAATTTCGATGCGCGCGCGCGAGATGATTTCCACATTGCCACCCAGCCACACCAGCTGTTTGCCAAAAGCCGTGCGCGACAGGCCGCGCGTCACCATCAGGTCCAGCGCTTTTTCTGCAGCGCCTATCGACCGCATGCAGTGGTGGATGCGCCCTGGGCCCAGCCGCAGCTGCGAGATCTCGAGGCCGCGCCCTTCGCCCAACAGCATGTTGTCTTTGGGCACCCGCACGTTCTTGAAGCTGATGTGCATGTGGCCATGCGGTGCATGGTCTTCGCCAAACACATGCATCGCGCCTTCGATGGTGACACCAGGGGTGTCTTTGGGCACCAGGATCATCGACTGCCGGCGGTTGGGCGGCGCGTCGGTGCTGGTGCGCACCATCGTGATCAGAATCTTGCAGCGTGGGCTGCCGGCGCCGCTGATGTAGTGCTTTTCGCCGTTGATGACCCATTCGTCGCCTTCCAGCACCGCGCTGGTGGCGATGTTCTTGGCGTCTGACGACGCATGGTGAACTTCGGTCATCGCATAGGCCGAACGAATCTCACCGTTCAGCAGCGGCTTCAGCCAGCGCGCTTTTTGCTCGGGTGTGCCCACCCGTTCCAGCACCTCCATGTTGCCGGTGTCGGGGGCGCTGCAGTTCATGCATTCAGAGGCCAGCGGGTTTTTGCCCAGCTCGGCGGCAATGAAGGCGTAGTCCAGATTCGACAAGCCTTCACCGGTGCCCGCGTCGGGCAGAAAGAAATTCCACAGGCCTTCTTTTTTCGCCTGCTCTTTGGCGGCATTCAGCAGCTCCAGCTGGCCCGGTGCATATTGCCAGCGCGCTTCGCCAACGCGGCCTTCACCCAGGGCCGCAAATTTCAGACTCATCGGCTCCACGGTTTCGGCGATGAAGCGCTTGACGTGTTCATACAGCGGCACGGACCGCGCTGACATGCGCAGATCGTTCAGTTCGTCACTGGGGTTCATGCCAAAAACGGATGCGGGGGCGGGTTTGTGTAGGGGCGTTGCTTTCAAGCGGTGGTCTCCAAGGTGCCAGCAAAAGGTGCAGGCAGTATGGAACCGGGCGCGGCTGTGGCGCAATCCGGTTGGTGACAGTGTTCACCCGGGGGTGCACGGAGTGCCAGGGCCCCCAAGCGCAGCGCTTCAGGCAGTAGGCGCAGCGCTTCAGGCCGCAGGCGCCAGGGTGGCCAGCAGTTCGGCAAAGGCCAGCGGCTGGTCGATCATCACGTGGTGGTCGGCATCGGGCAGTTCCAGCCGGCGCGTGCCGGGTGGCGCCATGGTCAGCATCTGGTCCAGCGCCGTGGCCGTCATCAGCCGCGAGCGCGCACCGCGCATCACCAGCAGCGGGCAGGCCACAGCGCGCAGGTCGCGGCGCGGGTGACCGAAGTCGAAGTGCCGGAACAGAAAAGGGTCGAAGCACCACACCCAGCCAGGCTCGCCGTGGGGGCCGACGCTGGGCTTCAGACCCCGCCGCGCGATCAAGTCGGCGATGTAAGGGTGGGCGCAGCCTTGTGGCGGCAACAGGCGAAACCGCAGCAGCGCCTCGGCCTGCGTGCGGTAGACACGCGCTGATCGCAGGTTTTCGCCAAAGGGGTGACGGCGTTCGTGGGCGCCGCCTTCGGCGCGCAGGGGGCGCAGCGGGGTGTCCACCACCACCGCCAGGGCCAGACGCTGGCCGTGGCGCGCAGCCAGGTTCAACAGCGGAAAACCGCCAAAGGAATGCGCCACCACGGTGGGCAGGGTGGCGCCTTCAAACAGGCCCGTGGCCTGCGCCACGGCCAGCGCTTCGTCGGCCCACTGCGCCACGCTGTACTGCGTGCGCCAGCCTGAAGCACCCATGCCTGAAAAGCTGAAGGCCACCACGCGGCGGCCCTGGCGCAGCAGTGGCGCGATAAAGCTGTACCAGTCGGCATGGGCGCTGTTGCCGTGCAGCAGCAGCAGGCCAG
>JANNMQ010001158.1:0-3381 GCA_031398045.1 Rubrivivax sp. | reverse complement strand
CGGCGGTGATGCTGGTCACCCACGACATGGGTGTGATCGCCGAGACCTGTGACCGCGTGGCGGTGCTGTATGCGGGCCGCGTGGCCGAAATCGGGCCGGTCAGCGAAGTCATCCACCGCTCCAGCCACCCCTACACCAGCGGACTGATGGGTTCGATCCCTGCCATGGACGAAGACCGCGAACGGCTGCTGCAGATCGACGGCGCCATGCCACGGTTGAACGCCATTCCGCAAGGCTGTGCCTTCAACCCGCGCTGCCCACAGGTGTTTGACCGTTGCCGCCAAGAACGCCCGGATCTGCTGGACGCCGGCACCACACGCGCGGCATGCTGGCGCGTGCTGGAACCAGCGGCGAAGGCCCTCCCATGACGCCGCTGGTGCAAGTGCAAGACCTGGCCAAGACTTTTGATGTCTCGGCACCATGGCTGAACCGTGTCGTGGAAAAAAAACCACGCCAGTTTGTGCATGCGGTGGATGGTGTTTCTTTCAGCATCGAGCGCGGCACCACATTGGCGCTGGTGGGTGAATCGGGCTGCGGCAAAAGCACCGTGGCGCGGCTGCTGGTAGGCCTGTACGCACCCACACGCGGTGACGTGCGTTTTGACGGCCAGGCCACCGACCTCAGCCGCAACGCCGCCGAGCTGCGCCAGCTGCGCCGCCGCATGCAGATGATTTTTCAAGACCCCTATGCCAGCCTGAACCCGCGCTGGCGGGTGCTGGACATCGTGGGTGAACCGCTGCGTGAACATGGCCTGGCACCCACGCCCGAACCTTTGGCCGCGCGCGTGGCCGACCTGCTGACCTCGGTGGGCCTGGCAGCAGCCGATGCGCAGAAGTTTCCGCACCAGTTTTCAGGTGGCCAGCGCCAGCGCATCTCCATAGCGCGCGCGCTGGCCACCGAGCCCGAATTCCTGGTCTGCGATGAACCCACCTCGGCGCTGGACGTGTCGGTGCAGGCTCAGGTGTTGAACATCATGAAAGACCTGCAGAAGAGCCGTGGTCTGACTTACCTGTTCATTTCGCACAACCTGGCCGTGGTGCGCCATGTGGCCGACCGCGTGGGGGTGATGTACCTGGGGCGGCTGGTGGAAGTGGCCGACAAACAGCGGCTGTTCAGCGCCCCGCAGCACCCCTACACACGCATGCTGCTGGACGCCATACCCGACATCCACATGAGCGGCCGCGCGCGCACCCCCGTACAAGGCGAAGTGCCCAACCCCTTGAACCCGCCCAGCGGCTGCGCCTTCCACCCGCGCTGCCCGCATGCCAACACACGCTGTTCAGCCGAACGGCCGAAGTTGCTGGCCATCAAGGGCGTGGAGGTGGCTTGCCATGCGGTGGAAGAAGGCCGCATCTGAGCCAACCCATCCGCTCGGGCTGAGCTTGTCGAAGCCTTGGTGGTGCGCCAAGGGGCTTCGACAAGCTCAGCCCGAACGGGGGGTTGTGCGCAGGCAGAAACTTCAGCAAATAAGCCGTTCACCGGCAAACAAACTGCGCACATCCTCACGCTCGCGTATCAGATGCACCGCGGGCCCGTCCACCATCACCTCGGCCGCGCGGGGCCGGGTGTTGTAGTTGCTGGCCATGGCCATGGCATAAGCGCCGGCTGACAGCACCGCCAGTGTGTCGCCGGGCTGAACCGCCAGCAAACGGTCGCGCCCCAGCCAGTCGCCCGATTCACACACCGGGCCTACGATGTCCCAGGTTTGGGCCGCTGGGCCGCTGCGCAGGGTGCAAGGCTCTATGCCCATCCAGACCTGGTACAGCGCGGGCCGCAGCAGGTCGTTCATCGCCGCGTCGACGATGCAGAAATTTTTGCTGTCGCCGGGCTTCAGGTACAGCACGTCGGTCAGCAACACCCCGGCATTGCCCACCAGCGAACGGCCAGGTTCAAACAGCACCTCGCGGTGCCCATGGCCGCGTGCGTCCAGGCGCTGCAGCAGTTGCGCCACCAGCTCCGAGGCCTGCGGCGGCGTTTCGTCGGTGTAGGTGATGCCCAGGCCGCCACCGAAGTCGATGTGCTCCAGTTCGATACCGACCGCGACCAGCGCATCCACCAGGTCCAGCAAGCGGTCGGCGGCGTCCAGATAGGGTGCAAGTTGTGTGATCTGCGAACCGATGTGGAAGTCGATGCCGGTGACACGCAGGCCGGGCAACGATGCAGCGTGTTGGTAGACCGCCACCGCCTGCGCGTGCGCCACACCAAACTTGTTGCCTTTCAAGCCGGTGGAGATGTAGGGATGGGTGCCGGGGTCCACATCAGGATTGACACGCAGGCTGACGGGCGCACGCAGGCCCAGCGACAGCGCCACAGCGTTCAACTGCTCCAGCTCGGGTGTGCTTTCGACATTGAAACAGCGCACACCGACCTGCAGCGCCAGTGCCATCTCGGCGCGTGTTTTGCCAACACCTGAAAACACCACCTTGGCAGCGTCGCCGCCGGCCGCCAAAACACGCTGCAGTTCGCCGCCAGAAACAATGTCAAAACCACAGCCCGCCGCAGCAAGGGTCTGCAGCACCGCCAGGCTGGAATTGGCCTTCATGGCATAACACACCAGGTGTTTGCGGCCTTCCAAGGCTTGGCTGTAGGCGGCCGCTGCAGCCCGCATGGCTTGGCGCGAATATACAAACAGCGGTGTGCCAAAACGCTGCGCCAGCTGCGACAACGCGTGGCCTTCCAGGCACAGTTCAGCCCCTTCACGGGCCAGATAGGGCGCACCCGGCAGACTCGTCATCAGCGCACCCCCGATGCAGGGGCCGCCGCAGCGGCGGCTGCAGTCGACGCCGCCGCCGGCGCAGCCGCAGCCGCAGCAGATGGCTTGGCCGAAGGCAAGGTCAGCGGCCCTTTCTGGCCACAAGCCGCCAAAACGCCGCCCATGCAGACAACCATGGCAAGGCCGACCGCTAAACTGGTTCTTGATGTTGCATGCATACAAGGATTCTATGAGTGCCCACCCTGAAAGCCCCCCGCTGACCACCCCCACCGGTGCGGCCACGACGTTGAGCGACGCCGACTATCAGCGCCATGCCGGCGATCTGCTGGCGCATGTGGAAACCACCGTCGACGCCTGGCTCGAAGCCGACACCATCGACATCGACAGCCAACGCAGCGGTGGCCTGCTGGAACTGCACTTTCCGGGTGGCAGCAAGATCATCATCAACCTGCAGCCGCCCCTGCATGAAGTCTGGCTGGCGGCCAAGGGCGGCGGCTTTCATTACCGCTGGCGAAGGGGGCAATGGCTCGACACACGCGACGACAGCGAATTCCTGGTCGTGCTCTCTGCCCACGCCAGCGCGCAGGCTGGGCAGACGCTGAGTTTTGAAAAGCCCCATGAGTAAATGTCACTTGGTTACTTTACTCATGCCCCCCCGGGGGGGGGCA
>JANNMQ010001137.1:0-3159 GCA_031398045.1 Rubrivivax sp. | reverse complement strand
GCGCAGCGCTGTGGCCAGCCGATGGGCGAACTGCCGTGCCCGCGCGTCACGATGGCAGACTTCAAACACCTGATCGGCTGGCATCAGCTCGAACAGCGGCAGGCCGAATTTGAGCTCGGCCGGCCTTCAGCGTAAGCGGCGGCGCGCCCGTCTGGCCTGAAACCCGCTGGCCTCAACCCCGCAACGCCTGAACCGCGCCCCACCCTACAGATCCCAGGAGAACAGCATGTCCATCACCCGCCGCCTTGCCGGTACCGCCGTCATCGGTGCCGCCCTCATCGCCGCGCTACCCGCGCTGGCCCAGCCCGCGGCATTCCCCAGCAAACCCATCCGCATCATCGTGCCGTACCCGGCTGGCGGCGCCACCGACGTCTCAGCGCGCATGGTGGCCGCGCGGTTGCAGGAAGAGCTGAAGCAGAACGTCATCGTCGACAACCGCCCTGGCGCCAGCGGCAACCTGGGCATGGTGGCCCTGCTGCAGACCCCGGCCGATGGCTACACGATGGCGATGAGCCTGACCGGCATGCTGTCGATCAACCCCACCACCTACAGCAAGGCCGGCTTCACGGCAACCGACGTGCTGCCGGTGGCCCGTGTCATGCTGGCGCCGCTGATGCTGGTGGTGCCGGCAGATTCCCCCTGGAAGACGGTGCAAGACCTGGCGACGGCCGGCAAGGCGGCCGGCAAAGGCGGCTTGCCCTACGGTTCCACGGGTGCAGGCGGCATCTCGCACGTGGCTTCGGAACTCGTCAATGCAGCAGCAGACGGCAACTACACCCATGTGCCTTACCGCGGCGGCGCACCGCTGGTGCAGGCCCTGCTAACCAGCGAGGTGCGCTGGGGCTTGCTGGGCACGGCCGATGCGCGCGCACAGATCCAGGCCGGCAAGCTCAAGGCGCTGGGCCAGCTGCGCGCCACACGGTCCGAGCTCTGGCCCGACGTGCCCACGCTCACCGAACAAGGTCTGCGCGGTGGCGTGGACTTCGACATGTGGTTCGGCCTTGTTGTGCCCGCCAAGACGCCGCCGGCCATCGTGACGCTGCTCAACCAGAAGGTGGCGCAGATCGTGGCCGAGCCCGAGTTCCGCCGCCGCCTCAACGAAATCGGTGGTGTACCGCCCACCGGCAACAGCATCGAGGCCTTCAACGAGGTCATCCAGCGCGAACTGGCCATCCTGCCCAAGACGGCCCTGGCGCTGGGGTTGAAGCTGGACTGAGGGGACTCTGAAGCGCTGCCAGCCAGCGCTTGCGCCGCCTCCTATCAGGCCACTGAAGTCGGCCTGCGACCCATGCACCTGCTCAACTTCGATGGCCACGACGTCGAAGCGCCAGGGCGGCGTCGCCGTGCGACTGGGCGGGCGTGAAGGCAGCACTGCGAGGTGAACATCTTCAGAGCGGCGGGGATAGACATGCGGGAAACTGAGGATGCTTATTTAGCAAATGCTCATATAGCCTGAAGATGCTTTGAGGTGCGCGGTGCGCAGGTGCACAAACGCTGAACCGCGCACACCGCGCCCCACACACCACGCCTTTTTTTTGTGGCGCCGCTCACCAGGAGATCGTGATGCCGACCCCCCTTTCATGCCGCCGTGCCTTCCCGCTGCACCTGCTGGCCCTGGCTGCACTGTGTGCGGCACCGTGGGCTGTGCAGGCCCAGGCCTTCCCGGCCAAGCCGGTGCGCCTGATCGTCACCTACCCGGCCGGTGGCAGTTCTGACCTGATGGCCCGCATCACGGCTGAAAAACTCAGCGCGCTGTGGGGCCAGCAGGTGCTGGTGGAAAGCAAGCCCGGCGCCGCAGGCTCTATCGGCATGGAATTCGCGGCCCGGCAGGCACCCGACGGCTACACCTTTGTCATTGGCAATCTGGGCCCGGCAACGGTGAACCCGCTGATCAGCAAGGTGCCCTACAACATGGACAAGGACTTCATCCCTATTTCGTTGACGGCCACCGGCCCCAACATTCTGGTGGTAGCAACCAGCTCGCCGTTTAAGTCGTTGACCGACATCCTGACGGCGGCGCGCGCCAAGCCGGGCGACGTCACCTTTGGCACCAGTGGCCCCGGCAGCATGTCGCATCTGGCCACCGAACTGCTGATGCGGCAAGGCGGGGTGAAGATGACCAATGTGCCCTACAAGGGTGGTGGCCAGGCGCTGACCGACCTCGTCAGCGGCCAACTGGGTTTCATGATTTCCGACGCCCTGCCGGTGGTGCAGTTCATCAAGACCGGCCGCCTGCGCGCGTTGGCCATCACCAGCGGCCAGCGCTCGACGCTGTTCCCCGACATCCCCACCTTCGCGGAAGGCGGCGTGCAGGGCCTGGTGGCCGAAAACTGGTGGGGCGTGTTCTTGCCCACCGGCACCCCGAAGGCCGTCGTCGACGCCTACCAGGCCGGTATCAACAAGGTGATGGCCGACCCCGAACTGAAAGAGAAGTTTGCCGGCCTGGGCGTGGCGGCACGCGCCACCACGCAGGACGAGTTCCGCAGCTTCCTGGCCGCCGAAACCACCAAGTACGCCAAGCTGGTGGCCGACAACAACATCAAGGCCGACTAGCACTCCGGCCCACAGGTTTCGAAATCTGTGGGTCGGAGTACTAACATTGCAGCGTGGCCACACGCAAAAAATCAACCGCGCCTGCACGCGCCCACCCAAGCGTTGCGCCCAAGCTGCGGCTGGCATCGGCCGACCGCGAAAGGCAGATCATTGAAGGCGCCATCGCTTACTTTTCCGAGGTCGGCTTTTCTGGCCAGACACGCGAGCTTTCAAGCCGGCTGGGCATCACGCAGCCGCTGCTGTACCGCTACTTCGCCAGCAAACAAGCGCTGATAGAGCGTGTCTACCAGACGGTGTTTGAAGGCCGCTGGAACCCGGCCTGGATACCGCCATTGCGCGACCGCAGCAAACCGCTGCGCGAACGGCTGGTCACTTTTTATGGCGCCTACGCTGCGGCCACCTACCGGCCGGAATGGATACGCATCTACATGCACGCCGGCCTTTCAGACCCGACGCTGAACCGGCGTTACCTGCAACTGGTGCGGCGCGAATTGTTGCCGGTGTATGTGCGCGAACTGCGCCACGCCTGCGGTTTTGCTGACACCGACACGCCCGTGGCCGAAGAAGAAATCGAGTTCGTCTGGAGCCTGCACGGCGGCTTTTTTT
>JANNMQ010001131.1:0-4131 GCA_031398045.1 Rubrivivax sp. | reverse complement strand
GCGAAGGTGGTGGCGCGCGTGGCAGCGTTTAAGCTTGCCCGATTATGGAGAGCATCGCGCAAGCCCTGCAAAAAGTGAAGCACCGCATAGGCGCTGCTGTTGCCAGCGCTGGCCGGCCCATCAACAGTGTGCAGTTGTTGGCGGTCAGCAAGACCCAGCCCGCAGCACAGGTGCGGGCAGCCTTTGCAGCCGGCCAGTGCGCCTTTGGCGAAAACTACGTGCAAGAAGCACTGGACAAGGTGGCCGCACTGGCCGACTTGCGTACCCAGCTGCAGTGGCACCTGATCGGCCCGCTGCAAAGCAACAAAACACGCCCCGTGGCCGAGGCTTTTGACTGGGTGCACAGCGTGGACCGGTTGAGGATTGCGCAGCGGCTGGCCGAACAGCGCCCGGCCCATCTGCCCCCGCTGCAGCTGTGCCTGCAAGTCAACGTCAGCGGCGAGGCCAGTAAAAGTGGTGTGGCGCCTGCCGAGCTGCTGACGCTGGCGCAGGCCGTGGCCGCGCTGCCGCGCGAGCGGGTGCGGTTGCGCGGCTTGATGAGCATCCCGGAGCCCGCGGACGACCCCGCCGCGCAGCGCGCGCCACACCGTGTGTTGCGCGGCCTGTTGGACGAACTTAACGCTGCCGGGCTGCAGCTCGACACGCTGTCGATGGGCATGAGCGCCGACCTGGAAGCGGCCGTCGCCGAAGGCAGCACAGTGGTGCGCTTGGGCACGGCGCTGTTTGGGCAGCGCGGCGCGCCGGCCGACTGCGGTTAAGGGCGCTTGAGGGCGCTTCAGGGCGATTGAGGCCAGCGCCGGTAACGGCGCCTCAGCCTGTTAGTCGGCCGCTTCTCTTGGGCCTACGATCCAGCCCACAACGATAGGAGACTGTTCATGCACCGCCGCACATTGCTCACCGTGGCCGCCCTGGCCGCCACCCACCCGTTGCATCTGCGAGCACAGGGCGCCTACCCAAACAAGCCCATCAAGCTGATCGTCGGTTTCCCACCAGGTGGCGGCATCGATTTCACCGCACGCACCATCCAGAGTGGGCTGGAAGCCGCGCTGGGCCAGCCGCTGGTGATCGAATACAAACCTGGTGCCGGCGGTGTCATCGCCGCCACAGAACTGACGCGCGCTGCGCCCGACGGCTACACGCTGCTGGTGGCCAACACGGGGCCTTTTGCCATCGCGCCCTATCTGCAGAGCAAACGCCCCTATGACCCGGTGACGCAGTTCACCTACGTGGGCCAGGTGGCCGAAAGCAGCTACATCGCCGCCACGCGCACCGACCACCCCGCCAAGGACCTGAAGCAGTTTGTCGAATGGGCCAAGGCCAACGCCGGCAAGGCCAATTTCGCCAGCGGCGGGCCCGGTGCCAGCACGCACCTGAACGGCGAGCTGCTGAACAGCGTGGCCGGCATCGACCTGCTGCATGTGCCCTACAAAGGCAGCGCGCCGGCGGTGACCGACCTCATCGGCGGCCAGACGCATCTGCTGATCGACGCCGGCACCGTGCTGCTGCCGCAGATCAAGGGCGGCCGCCTGAAGGCGCTGGCCGTCACCGGCGCCCGGCGCGACCCCAACCTGCCCGACGTGCCCACGGTGCGCGAATTGGGGCTGGCGGGCATGGAAGCGGTGGGCTTTCAAGGCCTCGTGGGCCCGGCGGGTCTGCCCAAGGACGTGGTGGACCGCCTGGGTGCCGAACTGCGCAAGGTGCTGGCCAACGCCGAACTGAAGGCCAAGTTCGCCGCGGCTGGCTCTGAAGTGCAGCCGCGTGGCGCGCAGGAATTTGCCGCCTACGTCAAAGGCGAAGCCGAGCGCTGGTCAGCCCTGATCAGCCAGCGCGGCATCAAGCTGGATTGAGCACCGCGCAGCCGCCCGCTGCACGTCGCACGTACCTCTCATTCAGCTTCTGCGATCAGCGTTGCGATGGCGGCCCCCACAGCCAGGTCTTCAACGTTGCCAAACGCGTGCTGGCGCAAGTGGCCATTGCGGTCGATCAGCACCAGGCTCGGTGTGCCCTGCATGCCGTAGGCCTGCATCGTGACCGGAATCGGCTGGCGCGCATCGCCGCTGGGCGCATCGACGCCGACCGGAAACCGGATGCGGTACTCGTGCAGAAACGCCTGCAGCGAAACAGGCGTCATCGCCGCATGATGCTCGAACACCGTGTGCAGGCCGATCACGGCGACTCCCGACGCCGCAAACGTCTCATGGATGCGCTGCGCCTGCGGCAGCCCGTGGTGCACACAGGCGGGACACAACATTTGGAATGCGTGCAGCACCACCACACGGCCGCGCAAACCGGCCAGGTGCAACGGATCTTCGCTGTTGAACCACTCGCCGGTGGTCCACGGCGGCGCGGGCTGCCCGGGTGGTTCGATGCCGAACACGCGCTGCGCAACCCGGAGCCGCGCGCTGGCGCCCAGCACGACGTCACTTTCTGAAGGCAGAGAAGACATAGTCATTGTTTTTCTGCGCGGTGTGACATTGGAAACACACCGTGGCGGCGTTGTTGCTCACTGCGCGGTCGGACTTCGAGTCGCCCTTGAATCCCTCGAAGCCCCAGCCGCCCGTGTTTTTGTACCTGCGGCTGTCCTTGTGCATCACACCCAGCACCTTGCGCGCGCCTTCTTGCACCGTGTTGTCTACGGCCTTGGCTTCCAGCAAATCGAAAACAATGACGGAACCGTCTGCGAACTGGCCCCGCTTGTAACCCTGCTCGGCCCGTTTGTTGGCGTACAGGTGATGGATGCCGCCAAAGGCGTCGAACAGGGCATGGCCCTGATTGATCGTCATGCTCTTCACATGCACCCACTGGCGGTAACCCTCCGGGTAGGGGACAGGCACCGGATCGGCGGCGAACGACGGCAGGGTCATCCACAAGGCGGCAGCGAGAACCAGTTTCTTGCGCATGGGGCACTCCTACAATTGCGTTGCGAACAGCGCCCATTGCAGCATGCATCAATCGGCCTGAACAGCAGGCACCAAACGGTGACCCAGGCACTTTCAGGTGTCCAACGATGAACACACAGAGACCGCCGATGCCGACGACGCCCAACGTGGCACGCATGGTTGAAGACATCGTCGGCTGCAAGTGGTCGCTGGCCGTGCTGGGCGCTGTGCGCGGCGGGGTGTGCCGGCCGGGCGCGATGGAGCACGCGATTGAGGGGCTGTCCAAAAAGGTGCTGAACGAGCGCTTGAGCAAGCTGGTGCGTTTCGGCATCCTTGAAAAGCAGGCGTATCACGAGCTGCCACCGCGTGTGGAGTACCGCTTTACACCCTTCGGCAAAAAGTTCCTGGGCGTCCTTGATGGCATCGACGATTTACAGCGCGAAATCGGTTGCTGATCAAGACCCCCCGCTGCTGTGAAACCACAGCGGCGCCGACCCCATTGACGGCGTCAGTGGCGGTGAACTGTTTGTCGTTCGTGAGGAGGGCAGAGCCAAACGCTGGGCGACTCAGGTGACCGCGCGGCAGCTCGACGACCGCATCGGCACACGCTCGACGTTGATCACCCGCCAGCTGCTGGTCAAGGCCTGGCACACCTACCTCAACGACCCTACGCTGGCCGAGGCCATCATCGACCGCATCGTGCAGTCAAGCCACAAGATCGAGCTCAAGGGCGCGCGGTCGATGCGCGACGCCGAGGCTGCGGCGCCGACGTGACCCTGCCCTCCCGCACACCCCCCGCAAAGGCAAGACCGGACATGAGTACATGGCCCGGTCGACGCCTCCGGCGGCCTGGCAGGGCCCTGAAACAGGATGTTCGATCCAACCCAAAACCGGCCCCGCTACGACCCTCGTGGATCGGCGTTTCAGGCTGATCGTGGACGGTTGGGCTACATTCAGACCCGGTGCTTGCGCGCCCCACAGCGTGTCCTCGAAGACGCCGTTTCACCGTCCACGATCAGACTGAAACGAGCGTCCACGATCGCTGAAATGCGCCGTCGGGCGAGGCGTTGAGGAAGACGGCCAGCTCGCGTACAGCGTGCAGATGGCCCGATTGCATCTTGGGCTCGAACTCGCGCATGCGCATGTCCTCGACCATGCGTCGACCCAGCGGTAAGACGGTGGAGGTTTGAAACGTCCATGATCCTCCTTCTGTCGGTGAACGAGGCGGATTGCCTCGATCACCAAGATCACA
>JANNMQ010001125.1:0-10353 GCA_031398045.1 Rubrivivax sp. | reverse complement strand
GAGAAGGTTTGCGCCTGCTGTTGCAGGATTGGGGGTTCAATGCCATGACGGCTTGTGATGCCTCTCAAGCTGAGCAGGTTGCCATTGCACTCGAAGGCCGGATCGACCTGATACTGACTGACTTGCACTTGGGTACAGGTCCAGATGGCATGGACGTGGTTGCCAGCGTACGCCGCCTGTGCGGGCGCGACGTACCCGCCATTCTGATCACCGGCGACGCCGCGCCAGAACGCAGCAACCACGTCACCGAGGTCGACTGCGCTGTGCTGTTCAAGCCCGTGCAGCCCATGCGTCTTTTTCAGGCCCTGCGCGCCGCTTTGAGCTGACGGTCTGAGCCCAGCCACGTGCAGGGCTTGCGCGTCTCATCAATCCTGATGACCTGGCGACTCTGGTGGCGCCCAGAAGATGACTTTCGACCACTGTGAAGCAGTGGCCGCGACTTCTAGAGTTGACCATCGGCCGAAGTTGATCAACACCCGTTTCACAGATGTCAAGCCCTGCACTGAATCCAGCCCTCTTGAGCAGCCCGCTGCCAGGCGACTTGCCTTGTGGCGCCGACTTGGCCAACGACCCTGTGTTCTTTGCGCTCGAGCAGGCCGCTGCTGGCAAACCTGACCGGCAGTACGGCGCCAAACACTACCCTGCGGAGCCCCCGAACTGGCTGTTGGTGTACGAACACGCCATGGCATTGGCGCTGCGCACCCGGGATCTTCGCGTCGCCGTTTGGCTCACCCGATGCGGCCCCCACTTGCACGGGTTTTCGGGTTTCGCCTCTGGCCTGAGCCTGATTCAACTGCTGGTGTCGCAGCAATGGGATGCACTGCACCCCGCCCTGGACACCAGCGACAACAACGACCCCACGTTGCGCATGAACACGCTGCTGCAGTTAGCGGCCTGGGATGCGGGCTTGGCCGATTTGCGTTCAGCAAAGATCGCCCCCGGGCGTGTCGGCCCCACGGTGCGAGACGTCGAACTGTCAATGGGCCGTGGTTCGCCCCATGCCGGTGAAACCGTACCGACCGAACAGGGCATGGTCAGCGCTTTGCAGGAGTTGCTGGCCGATCACCCAGGCATTGCAGGCGAAATCAGCGCGGCGCGACAGGCCATCGATACCTTGCAAGCGGACTTGGCAAAACGGGTGAGCAGCGAGCAGATGCCTGAGCTGGGCCCACTGTCAAACGTTCTGCACATGCTCGACAACGCGATGGGCAAGGTCAGTGGCCAGGCCAGTGGCAGCGCCGCGGCAGATGCAGCAAGCGCTTCAACTGCAGGCCCGGCCGCAGGGGCCACCACAGTTGCATCCTTTAGCGCCACAGGGCCTATCGGCAGCCGCGCCGATGCCATCAAGCAACTTGCCCACATCTGCGACTGGATTGAGCTGCACGAACCCAGCAATCCGGTACCTTTGCTGCTGCGGCGCGCGCAAAGGCTGATGGACAGAAGCTTTTTGGAAATCATCCGCGACATGGCACCCAACGGCCTGGCACAGGTTGAACTGATAGCCGGCACGGCGGAATCGAAGTAGCGAAGCAGACCACGGCCCAGGCCCTCTAAACGGCCCATACAGGAGCACCACAGCATGGCACAAAGCAGCCAGAAATTCATCGCCCGCAACCGCGCCCCGCGCGTGCAGATCGAATATGAGATCGAAACCTATGGCGCAGAGAAAAAGGTGCAGTTGCCTTTCGTCATGGGCGTCATGTCAGACCTCTCTGGCAAGCCCAGTGAACCTTTGCCGCCCGTGGCGGAGCGCAAGTTTCTGGACATCGATGTCGACAACTTCGACGCCCGCATGAAGTCGATGAAACCACGCGCGGCGTTCCAGGTTTCCAACCGGCTGACCGGCGAGGGCAACATCGCGGTGGACATCACCTTTGAAAGCATGGACGACTTCTCGCCAGCTGCGGTGGCGGCCAAGGTGGAGGGCCTGAAACAACTGCTGCAGGCCAGGCAACAGCTGGCCAACCTGATTACCTGGATGGACGGCAAGACAGGCGCTGAAGAGCTGATAGCGCAGGTCGTTAAAGACGAAGCCCTGTTGAAGTCGCTTTCCGCAGCGAAGGCGCCGGCTGCGCAGGACACGCAGCCCAGCCAGTCCACCCAGCCCTAGCCCGCTACCGCCACCGCCAGCGCAGCCAGCCTGCTATCACAAAATCACCACCACCTAAAAGGCGCAAACCATGGCCGAAACATCCACCCCCGTGGCCAGCGCGCTGCAAGGCGTGCAGTTCCAGGGCACCGACTTAGCGTCGCTGCTGAACAAGGAATTCAAGCCCAAGAGCGAAGACGCCAAGTCGGGCGTCGAAGAAGCCGTGCAAACGCTGGCACAACAGGCCTTGGCGGGCACCAACCTGATCGGCAGCGATGTCATCCTTTCCATCGAAGCCCTGATCGCCGAACTGGACCGCAAACTCTCGGAGCAGGTCAACGAGATTCTTCACAACCCCGGTTTCCAGCAGATCGAAAGCGCGTGGCGCGGTCTGCACCACCTGGTCTACAACACCGAAACCGATGAGAACCTGAAGATCCGGGTAATGAACATTTCGAAGAACGAACTGTCCAAGACGCTCAAGCGTTACCCGGGCATTTCGTTCGACCAGAGCCCGATCTTCAAGAAGATCTACACCGAAGAATATGACCAGCTCGGGGGCCACCCATTCGGCAGCCTGGTGGGCGACTATTACTTCGACCATTCGGCTCCTGACGTCGAACTGCTCAGCGCCATGAGCAGCATTGCCGCTGCGGCCCACGCGCCTTTCCTGGCCGCTGCCAGCCCTGCTTTGATGCAGATGAGCTCTTGGCAGGAACTGGCCAACCCGCGTGACCTGACAAAGATTTTCACCACCCCTGAATATGCCAAGTGGTCGTCGTTGCGTGACTCTGAAGACTCGCGCTTCGTCGGCCTGGCGATGCCGCGTTTTCTGTCCCGCCTGCCCTATGGCGCCAAGACCAGCCCAGTGGAAGCCTTTAACTTCGAAGAAGAAACGGGCGGCGGCGACCACAGCAAGTACACCTGGACCAATTCGGCCTATGCCATGGCCGTCAACATCAACCGTTCTTACAAGCTGTACGGCTGGGGTACCAGCATTCGGGGTGTTGAAAGTGGTGGCGCTGTCGAGGGCCTGCCCACCCACACCTTCCCCTCGGACGATGGCGGTGTCGACATGAAATGCCCTACCGAAATTGCCGTCAGCGACAGGCGCGAGGCTGAACTGGCCAAGAACGGTTTCATGCCGCTGGTGCACCGCAAGAACACGGATGTGGCGGCCTTCATCGGCGCGCAGTCGCTGCAGCGGCCGGCTGAATACGACGATGCCGACGCCACTGCCAATGCCAACTTGTCAGCCCGCTTGCCTTACATGTTCGCCAGCTGCCGGTTTGCGCATTACCTGAAGTGCATCGTGCGCGACAAGATCGGCAAGAAGTCGATGGAACGCGAGGCGATGCAGAAGTACCTGCAGAACTGGATCATGAACTACGTGGATGGTGACCCCATCAATTCTTCTGAAGTCGTGAAGTCTCAAAAACCCCTCGCGGCCGCCGAGGTGGTGGTGGAGGAAGTGCCCGGTAACCCCGGTTACTACACCTCGAAGTTTTTCTTGCGGCCGCACTACCAGCTCGAAGGGCTGACCGTAGCGCTGCGACTCGTCTCGAAGCTGCCCTCACAGCGGCAGTAAAGCGTCTTCCGACGCAGCTTTCCCAACACTCTGGAGAGATTCATCATGGCTATAGACACCCACATCAAGTTTGATGGCGTCGATGGAGAGTCATCGCACAAAGACCACAAAGACGAAATAGAAATCCTGTCCTGGACTTGGGGCGTGCACAACGAAAGTTCGCTGGGCGGTGGCGGCAGCGGCAAGGGCAAGGCGCAGGCCGGTAATATGGTGATCACACACACCTACGACAAGGCGTCGCCCATCCTGGCCAAGAAGTGTGCCCAGGGTGTGCACTTCAAAGACGCCGTGCTCACCGCACGCAAGTCTGGCGAAGGCCAGAAGGACTTTCTGAAGGTGACGATGAAGGAAGTCTTCATCACCGCGGTAACCCCTTCGGCCGGCGCTGATGGCGACATCACCGAACTGGTCTCGATGAGCTACGCCCAGATTGACTTCGCTTACAAAGCCCAAGACGACAAGGGCGGCCTTGGCGGTGAAGTGAAGTTCGGCTGGAACATCAAAACCACCACCGTCACTTGACGATACAAACGCGGCCAGCACCCGGCCGGCAGCTGCCGCAAGCAGCGTCTGGCCCGTGTACGGGATACGCTTGAACTGTCTGTGCGACCGAAAGGCACCCCATGCCCGCCCCAACCGCCACACTGGGCTCCAGTGCCCAGGCAGACATCTACTTGCACGTGCAAAGCTCGCGCGCCGGCCAGATCAAAGGCGAGGCCTCGAGCGCCGACCATGTGGATGACATCGAACTCACGGGCTGGCATTGGGGCCTGACGGCCAGCTCTGCCATTGGCAGCACGCAGGCCACGGGCCGCCGTTCCTACACCGCGCTGACCGTTCACAAGCGCATCGACGCCGCCACCACGCCTTTGATGTCGGCACTGGCCACCAACGATGCCATCAAGGAAGTTCGCCTCAGCATGCGAAAGGCCGGTGGCGAGCAGCAGGACTATTTCATCATCACGCTCAAGGGCGCCCGCATCACGGGTGTGCAGCACACCGGCGAAGAAGACGGCTCGACGCGGGAAACGGTGAGCATTGCATTCACCAAGGTGGATGTGGAATACCGGCCGCAAACAGCCACGGGCACCCGGGGCGGCAGCACGAGCTTTTCTGATGAACTGCCGCAGTAACCACCGCCGGCCATACCCTTGCTCCTGCCCTTGCCGGCCGAGGCTGATGCGACAAGGCGGCAAGCGCGTGCAACCGCTGGCAGCCGCTGGCAGCCGCCACCCTGGCCCGGCCCTTGGCGGGCTGAGAGGCTGAGGCGGCGCCGGCCATGGCTACCAGTGACATTCAAGACCGCTTGCAACCGGCCTTGCTGGACAGGCTGACCGACGAAGCACTGGCCAACCCCACGGACACCGACGCACAGCGCGTGATGAGCAAAGCGCGTCTGCGGGCTGCTGTGCTTCGAGATCTGAGCTGGCTGTTCAACTCCACGCAGCCGTCCCCTGAAGGTGCGCACCAGCACACCCTGTCTGCCGCCAGCGTGATGAACTATGGCCTGCCGCCTCTGGCCGGACTGCGCGCATCGAAGCTGGATGTGCATGCCTTGGAACGCATCATCGCGCAGGCCATCCAGCGCTTTGAGCCGCGCATCTTGCCGGCCACGTTGACGGTGCATGCGGTAGAAAACGGCAGTGTGCTCGATGCCCACAACATGATCGAGTTTGAGATTCGGGGCCACCTGTGGGCGCAACCGGTGCCGCTGGAAGTGCTGCTGCGCACACGTGTCAACCTGGAAGCAGGCCAGGTGGAAGTGCGCGACGCCACCAGCGGGACCTTGCCTGCCAGGGTCGGCTGATGGAGCCCCAGTTCACGCGTCTGTATCAAGACGAGCTCACGTACCTGCGCGAGCTGGGTCTGGAATTCGCCCGCGAACACCCCAAGATCGCCGCCCGCCTGGGCATGGAAGGCATGGAGGTCGCCGACCCCTACGTGGAGCGGCTGCTCGAAGGTTTTGCCTTCCTGGCTGCGCGCGTCAGGCTGAAGCTCGACGCCGAGCAACCACGGTTGATTGCGCAGCTGCTGGAGTCCACCTACCCCAACTTTCTGGCCCCCGTGCCCTCGATGATGGTGGCGCGGCTGGCGGTCGACACCAACGACCCCAACCTGGCACAAGGCTATGCAGTGCCGCGTGGCAGCGCAGTGAACTCGACGCTTGCGCGCGGGCAAGACACCCGTTGCGAGTTCCGCACGGCCTTGGCCATGCGCTTGTGGCCGCTGGAACTGGCGCAGGTGCAGTATTTCTCTCATGCGCCCGACCTGGTTCTGTCGCGCTGGCCGGCGGCACGCGCAGCGCGCGCCGGCCTGCGCATCAAGCTGCGGGCCGGCGGTGGCCTCAATCTGCACCAACTCAAGCTGGACCGCTTACCGTTCTACATCAGCGCGCCAGATGACGTGGCTTTCCGCCTGCATGAACTGCTGCTGGGCGCCCCTGTGGGAACGCTGGTGGTGCAGACGGAAGCCGATGAAACCCGCGCTGAAGTGGCCGCACGCTGGTGCGACGCCGCCAGCGTTCAGCCGCTGGGCTTTGCTGCTGAAGAAGCGCTGCTCCCCGAGTCTTTGCGCACTTTTTCAGGCCACCGCCTGCTGCAGGAACTGGCCGCTTTGCCGCAGCGGTTTCTGTTTTTTGAAATCACCGGCCTCAGGCAAAGGCTGCTGCACACCCAGGGCCCCGAAGTTGAACTGGTGGTGCTGTTCCAGCGCACCGACCCGGGCCTTGAACCGCTGGTGGATGCACACAGTCTGGCTCTGCACTGCACGCCGGCCATCAACCTGTTTCCGAAACGGCTGGACCGCATCGTGCTGGGCCCCGGCAGCTGGGAGCATCACGCCGTGCCCGACCGAACGCGGCCGATGGATTTCGAGATCCACAGCGTCGAGGCCGTGCGCGGCCACGGCTCCGGTGTGGACGGGCCGCGCGAATTCAAGCCGCTTTACAGCTGGCAGCACGACAGCAGCCCGGGCAGCCACGGTTACTACACCCTGCGGCGCGAGCCGCGGCGCCCGTCGGACCAGCAGCGCCAGCAAGGAGCGCGTGTACCTTCGTATCTGGGTGAAGAGGTTTTCCTCTCGCTCACCGACCCCGGGCACGGCCCCTACAAAGAGACCTTGCACCAGCTGTCGCTCAAGGCCTGGGTCACCAACCGTGACCTGCCCGTGCTGCTGCCGCAGGGCGCTGCAGGTGGCACCACCAGCTGGCAACTGGAAGCACCGGGCCCGGTCACAGCGGTGCATTGCATGCGCGGCCCCACCAGGCCGTTGTCGCGCCGCCCAGTGGGCGACATCGGTTGGCAACTGGTGGCGCAACTGACGCGCAACCACGTGGCATGGGGCGAAGACGGGCAAGCCAATGCGGCTGGGTTGCGTGAGCTGTTGCGCCTGTACGGCCCCGCACAAGATACCGTGTGGCAGCACCAGACCGAAGGCGTACGCTCGCTGGTGGCCCACCAGCGGGTGCGCCGCTTGCCCTTCAAAGGCCGACTCAGTTTTGGCAGCGGCATGGAGCTGGCACTGGAACTGGACGAACAAGCCTTCCAGGGCGCCAGTGCCTTTTTGCTCGCCAGCGTGCTGGAAACGCTGTTCAGGCGCCATGCGGCAGTCAACAGTTTCACCCAGCTGATGTTCAAGAGCACGCAGCGGGGCATCGTCATGAACTGGCCCGTGCGGTTGGGTCTGGGAGCCATGCTGTGAACGCCCAGCAGCCGGCCGCATCTGGGCCCACGCAGGCCGATTTGCAAAAGCAGATGGGGGAGCTTTTGCAGCAAGTGCAGCAGGAGCCTTGGGCGCATGACTTCTTCGCGTTGGTGCGCCGCTTGGACGCGCTGCACCCAAACGCACCGCGCACCGGCATGGCCTTGCGGCCCCAGCAAGAGGCCCTGCGCTTTGCACAAGCACCCGATCTGGACTTTGCGCCGGCACCCTTGTCTGGGCTGGAGTTGCGCGACAACGCGCCGCCGCGCCTTTCAGCGCGGTTCTTTGGCTTGCTGGGCCCGCAGGGCCCGATGCCACTGCACTTCACCGAATACGTGCGCGACCGCGCGCACCAGCATGGCGACAAGGCTGCAGGCCATTTTCTAGATCTGTTTCATCACCGTTTCCTGAGCCTGTTCTATCGCGCCTGGGCGCAAGCGCAACCCGTGGTGCACGCCGAAAGACCCGACGACGACCGCTACCGCGTTTGGCTGGCCGCAGCCACCGGCTTGCCCCAGCACCGCGCCTCGTCCGCGGGCTTGGCGCCACAAGCGCTGGCCTTCCAGGCGGGTCACCTGGCCGCGCGCAGCCACCACCCCGAAGCGCTGTGCAAAGTGCTGCGTCAGTACTTTGCAGTCCCCGTGACCCTGCAGGCCCACATCGGAACCTGGCTCAGCATTGACCGGCAAGACCGCTCGCAACTGGGCTTTGCCGCCAACCGCCCGCAGCGCAATCTGGCGCCGGCCGCACAGCTGAGCCGCACAGCCAACGCCGGCACCCGTGTGTGGGACCGCCAGTGCCGGTTTCGTATCCAGCTGGGGCCGTTGTCGCTGCCGCAGTATCAAAGCTTCCTGCCCGGCGCGGCTGCATGGCCGCCGCTGGTGCAGTGGGTCACGCTGCTGGCGGGCCCGCAACTGCAGTGGGACGTGGAACTGCAATTGCGAAACGAAGACCGCCCGGCGCCCCGCCTGGGCCGCAGTGCATTCCGCCTTGGCGTTGCGTCGTGGCTGGGTGGGCCGCACCAAGCAGCGCTGGCATCAGCATCAGCATCAGCATCTGCACCAGTTCCAGCGCCAGCGCCAGCTCCAGCACCTGAACCACAACGCCTGCGCATCCGACCGGGCACTTCATACCTGCTGCGCCTGGCCTTGCGGCGCGCCCATCAGCCGGTGCCTGTACAAGCGCCGACCCAAGCGCCTGCAGCCGCAGGCGCTGTATCTTGGCCATGAAGACGCACACCACGCGCTCATCGCGCCAGTCGCCGCTGCACCCGAAGGGCCACCTGCCGTATGGTGCAGCCTCAGCCGCGCCAGCCTTTGCCAGCGCGCTGCAAGACGCCATTCAACTGTTGCGCAGCGAACAACTGCAGCCCGCCGAAACAGCACTGCAAGCCTTGCTGCGGCGCTGGCCGCGCGAAGCCAATGCGCTGCACTATCTGGGCGTGCTGCGCCACACCCAGGGCCGTATCGAAGCCGCGGTGGCGCTGATCAAAGAGTCGCTGGCCGCAGCGCCCACCAATGCGGGCGCCTGGAACAACCTGGGCAACGTGTTGCTCAGCGCCGGGCGCGTCGAAGAAGCCACGCTGGCCTATGAAAACGGCGTGGCTGCCGCGCCCAACCACCCTGCAGCCTGCGATGCGCTGAACAACCTGGGCACCGTGTACCGCAAACAGCAGCGCCCGCTTGAAGCCGAAACTGCCTGCCGCCGTGCGCTGGCGCTGCGGCCCGACTTCGGAGACGGCTGGTACAACCTGTCGCTGGCGTTGATGGCGCAGGGCCAGATACGCGAAGGACTGCTGGCCAACAGCAAAGCCATCGCCGCCTGGCCGCGCCACCTGCAGGCCCGCGACCAGGTGATCCGCGCGCTGCTGTTGCTGGGCCAGCGCGACAAGGCCGCCGAGCTTTACCGCGAGTGGCTGGCTGAGGAGCCCGACAACCCCGTGGTGCAACACCAGCTGGCCGCCTGCCTGGGCGACCAGGCGCCGCAAGCCGCCCCTGGCCGCGCCAGCGACGCCTATGTGCAGCAGGTGTTTGATGCTTTTGCATCGTCTTTCGACGCCAAGCTGGAAATGCTGCATTACCGAGCGCCCGAACTGGTGGCGCAAGCCCTGGCCGCGGTGGCGGGCCCGCCCGCAGCGCAACTCCGCATCGTGGACGCCGGCTGCGGCACCGGCCTGTGTGGCCCGCTGCTGCGGCCTTGGGCGCGCCACCTGGCCGGCTGCGACTTGTCTGTTGGCATGCTGCGGCGTGCGCAAGAAAGGCAGCTGGACGGGCAGCGCACCTATGACGTGCTGCACCAGGCCGAGCTGGTGCACTACCTGCACACGCAGCCCGAGGCTTTTGACGCCGTGGTTTCAGCAGACACCTTGTGTTATTTCGGTGTGCTGGAAGAGGCGATGGCGGCGGCCCGGCGGTGCTTGCGGCCAGGGGGATGGATGATATTTACGGTGGAGGCCTTGGCCGACACCGAACAACGGGGCCACCTGCTGCTTCACAACGGCCGCTACGCGCACAGCGCCTGCTACCTCAGAGAGGTCTTGACCCAATCCGGTCTAGCACGTGAAACCATCCAAGAAGTCACACTGCGGCAAGAGGCCGGACAGCCGGTTCATGGCTGGCTGGTCACTGCCCAGGTAGCCGAAAGTCCAACGTGAGCGGCGGACAGCGCCGTCCCGGTTCAACGGGCGCACCATCCAGCAGTTTCCAGGCCCCCGTTACGGGCAGTCTGATGTCTTTGGTCAACCCCGCTTTGGCCATTGACGCTGGCACACAAGCCCGCTGGCGCATGCCCGCACCGCAGTGCAGCAGCCCCGCCTCACCGCAGCCGCCTGCCGTGCTGGCCTGCGTGGCCCCGCCCGCCACGCGGCAGCCTGGGCCGGATCTGAGCTACTTGTTCATGAGCTGTGGCGCGCCACAAAAAGGCCTGAGCGAAAAAGACTATGCCGACGCAGCTGAATTGCTGGATGTGGAAGTTGCAG
>JANNMQ010001101.1:0-5140 GCA_031398045.1 Rubrivivax sp. | reverse complement strand
GGCGTAGTGGCGGTTCGCCGTTTCGTATTCCACGTGCGCGGTGTTGATGGTGATGCCGCGCGCCTTTTCTTCAGGCGCTGCGTCGATCTGGTCGTAGGCCTTGGCCTCGCCGCCAAACTTGGCCGCCAGCACCGAGGTGATGGCCGCCGTTAGCGTGGTTTTGCCGTGGTCGACGTGACCGATGGTGCCGACGTTGACGTGCGGCTTGGTGCGTTCAAAATTTACCTTTTGCCATCTTAAAAGCTCCTGGCTGATACAGAAAATTGGCGCTAGATTTGATGCAGAGATCAAAAACTGGGATACGGCCACTGGGGAACGGGCGCTAAGGCGGGGCGCCTTTGGCACACCCCCATCACACCCTCTTCAGACCTGCAAAAAAAATGTGGTGCCCATGGCGGGAATCGGACCCGCGACCTCCCCCTTACCAAGGGGGTGCTCTACCACTGAGCCACATGGGCATCGGCACGGGTTTGGTGGTCCAGCGGGCAAAAATGTTGCGGCAAAAACCACAAGCAGTGCCTCACCAACAAACCGGTAACGACCTCAATCCAAAAAAACCGCAGAAACTTAACAAGCAACTGGAGCGGGAGACGGGAATCGAACCCGCGTCATTAGCTTGGAAGGCTAGGGTTCTACCATTGAACTACTCCCGCAGCGATGCACACCCTGTGGCCGCCTACCGCGCCACCAACGACCGCCTGATGCACATCCGGCCTCATCCGATTACAGATCCTGCGGTTGATACTCTGCGGTCGATACGGTTACTACCGAACCCAGTACCCACAGGCTCGCTCTGGTGGAGGAGGCTGGATTCGAACCAGCGTAGGCGTAAGCCAACAGATTTACAGTCTGCCCCCTTTAGCCACTCGGGCACCCCTCCAGAGAGCCTGTGAGTATAGCATGGCCTCAACTGCCGTGAATCCGCCAATCAATGGCGGTGTTTCCCTGTTTACTCAGCCAGTGGTTGGTCAGGCCGAAGTGACCGTTGCCTAAGTAAGGAACGGGCCCTCGCAGGGCGGACAAGGGCGATGGGTGGTTGCTGCGCAGCAGCAGATGCGACTGGGTGTTGCCGCCAGTAGCCGCGCCCAGCGGCCAACAGGCTTGTGCGTGGGCACCCCACAGCATGAACACCAATGCTCGCGGGCCAAGGTACAAAGTTCTGACGATGTCGTCAGTAAGCGCACGCCAACCCAAACGGCTGTGACTGCCTGGTTGCCCTTTCTCTACCGTCAGGCTGCTGTTCAGCAGCAACACGCCCTGACGCGCCCAGGGGACGAGACTCGTTTTTGTCACAGCGGGCGGCAGGCCCAGGTCGCGCTGAAGCTCTTTGAAAATGTTGCGCAGGCTGGGCGGACAGGGCTGCCCGTCAGGCACCGAAAATGCCAAGCCTTCAGCCTGCCCAGGGCCGTGATACGGGTCCTGGCCCAGGATGACCACCTTGACGGCCGCCGCGGGAGTCAAGGCCAGGGCCCGAAAAACGTCGGACGGATAAACCACCGCGCCAGCAAGCACACGCCCGTCCACCGCCGTCATCAGGGCTTGCCCTTCAGCACTTTGCTGCCAGCGCTGCAGCAGCGGCCACCAGTCGCTGCCGCGCAGTTCCTGCAGCAGCTGCTTCAGCGGCTGGCGCAGGCGATTGTCGGGCCGGTTCGGCCCATCGCTGTTCAACGGACCCGTCCCGGTCAGGTGAACAGGGCGGCCAGCTCGGCGCCCGGGTCTGCGGCGCGCATGAAGGCTTCACCCACCAAAAAAGCATGCACGCCGGCACGGCGCATGCGCTGCACATCTGCGACGCCCAAAATGCCCGACTCGGTAACCAACAGTCGATCGGCAGGCACCATCGGCAGCAGGTCCAACGTGTTTTGCAGCGAGACCTCAAAAGTGCGCAGGTTGCGGTTGTTAATGCCCAGCAGTGGCGTGCGCAGGCGCAGTGCGCGGTGCAGCTCGGGCGCGTCGTGTACCTCCACCAGCACCGCCATGCCCAGCCCCAGCGCACAGGCTTCCAACTCGGCCATCTGGCTGTCTGACAAACAGGCCGCGATCAGCAGGATGCAGTCTGCACCCATCACACGCGCCTGCACCACCTGGTACTCGTCAACGATGAAGTCCTTGCGCAACACCGGCAATTCACAGGCCGCCCGGGCTTGCTGCAAGTAGGCCGTGCAGCCTTGAAAAAAGTGCTCGTCGGTCAGCACGCTCAGGCAGGCGGCGCCGCCCAGCTCGTACTGACGGGCTATGTCTGCGGGCACAAAATGTTCACGCAGCACGCCTTTGCTTGGGCTGGCTTTCTTGATTTCTGCGATGACTGCAGCACGACCCTGGCCGATGTGGCTGCGCAGGGCGGCTTCAAAACCACGCGGTGAAAAAGCGGCTGGCAAAGTGGCGCAGTCATCGCGCAGGTTGACCAGGCTGCGCTGCGTGCGCAAGGCCTTCAGTTCTTCGCGCTTGACGGCGACGATGCGTTGCAAGATGTCAGTCATGGAGGGTCGGCCCGGCTCGGTAGGGTGCACAGCGTGTGCAGCGTGCAGTTGGTCAGCACCGTCAAAGACGCTGACCGGTGCGCGGAATCTGCAAGCGCAACGCCAGCCGGTCGGCCAGCTGGTCGAGGTTGAAAGTGTCGGACTTGCTGCGTGCCGGCACGTTTATCAGCCGCGCCACACGGCCGCGGTCCACATGCCGCAAGTCGATCGCCACGCAAGTGCGTTTGTCACCAGGCGCCACCTGGATGGACCAGCCTTCACCGGCAATCGGCTGCGCGCGGCCGCGCAGACCCACGGGTTCAACCACCCGACGCTCAAAGTCCACGCGCCAGCCGGCATGGGCCTTTTTCCAGCGCCAGTGCAACAGCATGCCCACAAACACGCCGCCCAAAGCCAGCCAAGCCACGGCTTCATGGCCCGGAAAACTGGCCTGGGCTGAAAGCACACCCACCCCAAAACTGACCAGGCCCACAACACCACCGGCTTCATGAGACTCCACACGGGGCAAAAACAGCACCGGGTCGCGGCTGGCCTTCTGTAGCAAGCTGACGAGGCTCATCGCACGGGCCCTCGATGCACCCAGCGCCCGTGCGAAGGAACATTCATTTGCCGGCCAGGGCTTGGGTGGCGTTGACGAACTGGCTCAGCTTGGCCATGGCTGCGCCGCTGGCCACCACGTCGCGGGCCAGGCGCACCCCTTCAACAACCGATGGCGCCACGTCTGCACAGTACAGCGCAGCGCCAGCATTGAGCAGCACAACGTCCCGCACCGGCCCGTCTTCGTTGGCCAAAGCACGCTGGATGCATTGCACCGACTCTTCTCTGTTGGCCACTTTCAGCACCCGCGAGTCGTACACCGGCAGGCCAAAGTCGCTAGGGTGCACCACGTATTCACGCACTTCACCACCCTTGAGCTCGCCCACAGCCGTTTCGCCCGACAGCGACAGCTCATCCATGCCGTTCATGCCGTAGACCACCATCACATGTTCACTGCTCAGGCGCTGCAAAACGCGCACCAGGATGCCCACCAAATCGGGGTGGAACACGCCCAGCAACTGGTTGGGAGCACCAGCCGGGTTGGTCAACGGGCCCAGAATGTTGAAGATGGTGCGCACACCCAGTTCCTTGCGCACCGGCGCGGCGTGTTTCATGGCCGTGTGGTGGTTGGGCGCGAACATGTAGGCGATGCCGGTTTGCTGCAGGCATTGCGCCACCTGTTCGGGACTGAGCATGATGTTGGCCCCCAGCGCTTCCATGACGTCGGCAGATCCGGAGGTGGACGACACGCTGCGCCCCGCATGTTTGGCCACCCGCGCGCCGGCGGCTGCGGCCACAAACACCGAGGCCGTGCTGATGTTGAAGGTGTGCGAACCATCGCCCCCGGTGCCCACGATGTCCACCAAGTGCCTGCGGTCGGTTACGGTCACCGGCGTTGCGAATTCGCGCATCACCTGGGCTGCCGCGGCAATCTCGCCCACGGTTTCTTTTTTTACCCGCAGGCCCATGCAAAGCGCAGCAATCATCACCGGCGACATCTCACCACTCATGATGCGGCGCATCAGCGCCAACATCTCGTCATGGAAGATCTCGCGGTGCTCGATGACGCGGGTCAGCGCTTCGGTGTTGGTGATCGACATGGGGTTTCCTTTTGCTCAGCGTATTTTCAACGGGTTTGGCCTGCGAATGAAGGCCAGCGGCAGCAGGCAGCTGCAAAGCACGCAACCTGAGCCTTCAAAAGCAAGACCAAGGGCCGGCTGCCCTGACACCACAATGCGGCGATGAACCGGCGCTTTAGCCCCGCCAACGCCAAGTGGGTGGACTGCTTGAACCACGGACCCGGTTCGGGCGCCGAACTGCTGCTGGTGGAAGGCGACTCGGCGCTGGCTTCGGTGTGCGCGGTGCGCAGCGAACGCACGCAGGCTGTGCTGGCCTTGCAGGGCAAGCCGCTGAATGCCTGGCACGCCAGCGCAGCGCGTGTGGCGCAGCATGCGCAGTACCAGTTGCTGGCGCAGGCACTGGGCGTGCAGGCCGCGCCAGGCGCTCAGGCGATGACAACGGCTGTGCAACCCGCGGCCTCGCGCTACGACCGTGTGGTGTTGCTGTTTGACCCCGACGCCGATGGCATCCACATCGGCGCGCTGTTGGTGCTGTACGTGCAGCGCTGGCAGCCGCAACTCATCCAGCAGGCGATGCTTTGGCAGGTGCGGCCGCCGATGTTCGAGTTGGTGGCCGCCGACAGTGGCGAGGTGCAGCAGGCCGACAACCCCACCCACTGCCAGGCGCTGGCCACGCGCATGGCAGAAGCTGCCAGCGGGGCGCGGCCCCGTGTGCAGGCTTACCGTGGGTTGGGCAGCCTGGCGCCCGAGGTGCTGCGCAGCCGCTGCGTGGACCCTGCCTCGCGGCGTGCCCACGCAGTAAGCCCAGCGGACGTGCAAGCCGTGGTGGACGTGTTTGGCCAACGCCGCTTGAAGTGAAAGCTGCACCACCATGGCTTCGCGCAACCGCGCGGAAGAAAACTGCTGCTTGCGTGCGCAACCCTGATCACCGCCCACAGGCCCCATCAGGCAGCCCCAACGGCGCCCACACCCATGCGCAAGAAATTACGCAGCAAAGCGTGGCCCTGCTCGCTGAGGATGGATTCGGGGTGGAACTGCACCCCC
>JANNMQ010001053.1:0-9362 GCA_031398045.1 Rubrivivax sp. | reverse complement strand
GGGGTCGTTGAAGCTGATTTCGGCCAGCAGTTCACTGGGCTGCTGAATGGCCGGCAGCTGCGCCAACAGCCAGCGCGCGGCACCCACGCTGTCGGTGCTGAGCGCCTGTTTGTCGGCCACCAGTTGGCCCGGGCGTGACGTGACCGTGTCACTGTCTGCTTCGGGCTGTTCCTGCGCGTCGGGCCCGCCAGCGCGCGGGGGCTCGAAGCTGTAGTCGTCATAACCCGCAAAACGCAGTGCACGCGGGCGCAGCAAGGCGGTGCCGCGCAGCGGTGCCTGCGCCATCGCGCCACCCGACAGGTAGCTCATCTGCACACCCAGCGTCAGCTGCTTCGGCGCCACCGGTGCGTCCTTGGGTGGCACCACACGCGCGTCCACCAGCGGCACGCGGAATTCCTCGACGCGAAAGTCGCCGCTGTCCCATTCACGCTGGCGTTGCGGGTCGGCAGACGGGCGTTGCAGCAGCACGCGGTAACGGCCCAGTTTGGCGGCCGGCGGTATGTTCCAAGTGGCGGCCGCGCTGCGCACGCCGGTCCATAACAACGGCTGCGTAAATTCCTGTGCGGTGCCGTCGTGCACCAACTTCATCACCGTGGGCAGGTCAGCGGGCTGCAGCATGGCCAGGCCCTGCTGCGTTTCCTGCCGCACAAAATGTTTCATCGACACCGTTTCACCGGCGCGCAGCAGCGTGCGGTCCATCACCGTGTGGGCACGCAGTTCGGGTTCAGGCTGCGGGCCGCCGGGCGACCGCGTGGGTACGTTGAAACGCCAGGGCTCGATGCCTTGGTGCCAGCTGGAAAAGACAAAGGCGCTGTCGGTCACGGGGCCGGCGTCGTGGCCTGTGCTGTTGCCCGTGCTGTTGCCTGTGCGGTTGCGGGACTTGGAGGTGAGGTCCGTGTGCTGCGCGGTGATAAACAAGGACTCCTCGGCCAGGCAGTTGCGCAGCTCGGCAATCAGCGGCTGCTGGATGTGCGCCAGGCCCTGGGCGTCGGTGGTGCCGGTCCACAGCGGCTGGCCGCGGCAGTTGTGCACGGCCACCGCCGCGCCGGCCACGGGTGTGCCGCGGTCCAGTGTGGTCACCCAGGCCAGGCTGCTGGCGGCGCCGTGTTTGAAGTGCAGGCCCAGGTTGGTGACCACCACCCCCGTTCGCACATACATCGGCGCGGTTTTGTCCAGCAGCGCAGCGCCCAAGCGCGCCGATTCGATCTCCACCACGTGGTAGCCCGGCTGGTTGATGGGGATGCCCACGACCTCAAAAGGGCTCGGGTCACCGCCCTGCAGCTGCGGCAGATTCAGCCGCTGCGCGCTGCTCTCGGCCTTCAGCAGCGACACCTCTCTGGTGCCCACCGTGCGCTCCACCGTGCGACGCATGGTGCGGCCGCGTGCATCTTCTTCGGTCACGGTTTCTGTCCACTGCGCCTTGGGCAGCCCGGCTTCGCGGGCGCTGATTTCGCTTTCGTGGAAACGCCGCACCTTGCCCAGCCAGGCCAGGATGTCGGCTGCGCCCTGCACGTGTTTGATGCGCACCGTGCCGCCAGCGGCGGCCGGCCGCAGGTCGCCCTGCACATGGCGCAGCGTCACCGGCAACATCGCGTCGGCGTTGCGTTCGATAACACCAAAAGGCGCGGTCGCAAACTTGGCCATCGGCGGCGCGGCACCGGTGGACACCCGCAGCGGAAAAGCCGCGGCGTTGGACAACACACGGCCCGAAGCATCCTTCAAGCCCTGCGGCAGTTCGATGCTGAAGCGGGTGTTTTCTGGCAGCGGCGTGGCAAAGCGCAGCTGCGAGACCTCTGCTTCCTTGTCGTCCTTGTCAAACACCGGCGCCAACGCTGCACCGGTGGCTGGCCTCAGCTTCACCTGCTGCGCCACGGCACGCGGCACGGGCTCCGAAAAATTCAGCGTCAGCGGCCGTATGGGCAAACAGGGCGCGTTCGCCCGTTCACGTTCGCAGCTGAATTCGGCCGTGAAGGCCTTGCGCACGCGGTAGCCAAAACGCTGCGGCGTGCGGGTCAGCACCTGCGGGTTGGCCTGCGCTGCGATGCCCGGGCCCCACACCAGGCGCATCGGTGTGTCACCGGGCAACGGGCGTGGGCAGGCCAGCACCTGCACACGGGCGGCGCGTTTTTCCAGCTTCAGGGTTTTCAGCAGGTCGGCACGCACGTCACCCCCCACCACACGCAGCGGCAGGCGTTCGCCGATGCCTTCCACCTCGCACCAGGCGTTGGCGGCTACGCTGGCCTGCACGGCCGGACCGGTCAGCTGCAACACAAAGTGCTGGTCTTCTTCGATGTCGCTGCCTTCGCCGGGTTGCAGCTGCAACACCGCCGGGCCGCCGGTGTTGAAAGTAAATTCGGTGCGGCCCGTGACAGCCGTGGTGGCTGGCGCAGCAGCTGCTGCAGCAGCCGGCGTCGCAAGGGTCGGCTTCCACTCGGGCCGCAACTTCAGCGTGCAGCGGGTACCGGGCGGCAGGGCTTCGCGAAAGTCAAACAGCCAGGTGCGGTCGTTGGCCCAGCGCCCGCTGCCCGCGGCCGGCGCCCCCTGGCAAACCAGCACCATCGGGTCAGCCTGACGCGGGTCACCCAGCGGCACCACCGCGCGGTCAAAACGCACCACCACCTGGCGCACCTGGGCCACTTCGCCCTGCGGTGTGACGCTGGCCACGGTGGTGGCCTGGGCAGCCAGCGCAAACAAGGTGCCAGCGGCAGCTGCAAGGGTTGCAAGAAGGTTCGCCATCAGAGCCTGCGTGTGGGTTGCGTGCAGCTGCAGTCTAGGCGTGAGTGCAGCGATTTGGTTGAGGGCGATTTCGAACAGGCCGATTCAGCCGCATGGTCCACACTTCAAACATGGACGACACCGACCGAGCCCTGATAGCCCTGCTGCGCAAAGACGCACGCACCACTGCCGCGACGCTGGCGGCGAAGTTAAAAGTGTCTCGCGGCACCGTGGCCAACCGCCTGCGCAAGCTGGAAGACAGCCAGGTGATCGTGGGCTACAGCCTGCGATTGCGCCCCGATGCCGAACCCGACCAGATACGCGCCTGGATGGGGGTGCGGGTGGAAGGCAACCAAACACGCGCCGTCATCGCCAGCTTGCTGGGCGAACCGGGTGTGGAGGCGCTGCACGACACCAATGGCCGCTGGGACCTGCTGGCCGAGATACGTGCGCAGAACATGCCCGAGTTGTCGCAGGTGCTGGAACGGGTGCGTCTGGTCAAAGGCATAGCCACCACCGAAACCAGCATCTTGTTGGCAACTTACCGCTGAAAAGCCGCAGTGCCGCAGCCAGCCAACTTCGGTGCGGCTGGGTTTCCCGGGTACGCTTGCGTTCGTGTTTTGCCTTTGTGCAGTCAAGCGCCCTGCGGTTCGCCGTTGGCGCGAAAGGCTTTTTCCTACCCCATGCCCACCCGCCTCAGTCCCTCTTTGCCGGTATTGGACGCCGCCGCCACCGAAGCCGCGTTGCCCTTTGACCGTCTGATACCCGCGCTGCGTGAACTGTTTGTAGCGGGATGCCAGGTGCCGCAGCGCCACACCCACACGCTGCGTGATGGTGATGGGCCGGCTGTGACGTCGCTGCTGATGCCAGCCTGGCAGCCCGGTGGTTTTTATGCGGTGAAGATCGTCAACATCGCTCCTGGCAACTCCGCCCGCGGCCTGCCCGGGCTGCATGCCAGCCTGCTGCTGCACGACGCCACCACCGGCAAACCGCTGGTGCTGATGGACGGCGACCAGGTCACCGCGCGGCGCACGGCGGCGGCTTCTGCGCTGGCCGCCTCTTACCTGGCGCGTGCAGACGCCAGCCACCTGCTGGTGCTGGGCGCTGGCCGTGTGGCCGAACTGCTGCCCCTCGCCTACCGGGAAGTGCGCAAGATCACCCGCGTCACTGTCTGGGCACGCAAGTTCACCGCGGCGCAAGCGCTGGCCGACAAACTGTACAAACAAGGCTTCAACGCGCTGGCTGCTGAAGAATTGGGGCCGGCGGTGGCGGCGGCTGACATCGTCAGCTGCGCCACGCTGTCCACCACGCCACTGGTGCAGGGGCGGTGGCTGCGACCGGGTACGCACCTGGACCTGATAGGCGGCTTCACGCCCGGCATGCGCGAGGCCGACGACGCCTGTTTTGTCAACGCCTCGCTGTTTGTCGACACCGAGGAAGCGCTGGCCAAAAGCGGCGACCTGCTGTCGCCGCTGCAGCGCGGCCTGTTCACGGTGGCCGATGTGCGGGCCCAGCTGCACGAACTGTGCAAGGGCGTGCACCCCGGGCGCAGCCATGAAGCCGAACGCACGGTGTTCAAGTCGGTGGGCACGGCACTGGAAGACCTGGCTGCGGGCATGCTGGCGATGTTGTCGGTGAAGTAAGCGGCCAGCGGCTGTACAGCCAAGCTGAAGTCACAACTTCGAAATAAGGGATGGACAGGCCCGGCAGCGCCCCGCAGGCTGTTGCCTTTGGCCTTCAGTGCCCAACCCCGGGGCAGGAAAAACCACCATGTCTGAAACCATCCGCGAAGAAGCGCTCAGCCTGCTCTCAGGCGTCACCGTTGAAGCCTTCGAAGACTTCATGACCACCACCTTCATGCCGCACATGGTGGAACGTTTCAAAGGGCCGACGCGGGTTTCCAGAGCCGACCTGCAGTCGATATCGCTGTTGCACAACGCCAAATCGGCACGCAGATTCCTGCTTGTCACCGTTTGGCAGGGCGCGCCCGACTCGGTGATGGGCGCATCGTTCGAGCACACCCGCATGAACACCAACGCACGCACCGACGCGCTGCTGCTGCAACTCGCGGCGCTTGCCAAACGCGCGCCGGAAAAAGTCTACGCGGTGACCACCACGTTGCGGGCGCCAGAACGGTAGCTGCCGCCGGGGTCTGGACTGAAGGCACATTGAAGCCTTGTCGAACCTGATTGAGCGCGACCACGAACTTGCGCGCATCATCGAACGCACCCAGACCTTGCGCGGGGGTGGCGTTTGTTTGCTGCTGCATGGTGAGCCCGGCATCGGCAAGACCAGTTTGCTGCGCGCCGCCATCAGCCGGCTGCCGCCGGGCATCGATTGGCTCTGGAGCAGCTGTGAGCCCATGATGTCGGCGCCGCCACTGGGCGCGCTGATCGACCTCATCGACCGCTTGCCCCCGTCGCTGGCCACCGCCGTGCGCCATGGCCGCGTCACGCTGGACGTGCTGGTGGGCATGCTGTCGTTGTTGTGCGACCGCGCGGCGCCGATTGTGATCGTGATCGACGATGTGCAGTGGGCCGACGGTGCAACGCTGGACCTGCTGCGCTACCTGGGGCGCCGCATCGACGACACGCAGGCGATGCTGGCGCTGGTGTACCGCGATGATGCACTGGCGGAGGACCATCCGCTGCGCCACCTGCTGGGCAGCCTGCCACCGCGCCACACCCTGCGCCTGGCGCTGGAGCCGCTGTCGCCTGCAGGTGTGTCGGAACTGGCGCGCCAAGCCGGGCGCGATGGAGCCGGCTTGCACCGAGTCACGCAGGGGAACCCGTTCTTTGTCACTGAAGCCTTGGCCAGCAGGGGTGACGCGCTGCCGCTGGCAGTGCAGGACGCGGTGCTGGCTCGAGCAGCGGGCCTGTCGCCGGGGGGTCGCGAACTGCTGGAGCTGGTCAGCCTTTCGCCCACGGAGCTGGAGCGCGACATCGTCGATGCCGTGCTCGACGATGCCGCCCCAGTCATCGACGAGTGCCTGGGCGTTGGCCTGCTGCTGCTGGAAGGGCGGTCTGAAAGGCAGACGCTGCGCTTTCGCCACGAACTGGCACGGCGCAGCATCGAAACCACGTGCCCGCCACTGCGCGCAGCGGCGCTGCACCACGCGCTGCTGGACGCGCTGAGCCTGCGCGGTGTTTCGGCCGCGCGGCGGGTGCATCACGCGCAACACGCCGGGCTGCCCGCTGCCGTGCTGCGGCTGGCGCCTTTGGCCGCTTACGAGGCCGCGCAAGCCGGTGCCCACCGCGAAGCCGCCGTGCTGCTGGACCTGGCGTTGACGCACAGCGTGGGCCTGAACGTGAAGGACCATGCAGCGCTGTGGGTGGCCTGTTCAGCATCAAAAGCCGCCATCGGACACCTTGAAGGCGCCCTGCATGCAAGGCGGCAAGCGTTGGCCCTGCACCGTGACATGGGCGACCTGCGCGCCCAGGGCCTGGATCTGCGCGAGATCGCGCGCATGTGTTGGCTGGGTGGCGCGCTGGCCGATGCCGCGCAACATGCCGTGCAGGCGGTGGCGTTGCAAGAACAGGCCGGCTCGCCACGAGAACTGGCGTTGGCACAGGCCACCCTGGCCCAGGTGCACATGCTCGATGAAAAGCTCGACGCGACCTTGGATTGGGGGCGCAAGGCGCTGGCCACTTTCAGCCAGCTTGAAGACGCCGAGGGCTTGGCCTACACCCTCAACACCGTGGGTTTTGCCGAACTGATTCCCGGCCCCACGCCCGCTGGCTGGGCGAAGGTTGAACGCAGTCTGGCCATCGCCTGCACACACGAACTTGATGAACATGCGTCGCGCACTTTTCTGAACCTGGTGTCGCTGTCGCTGGTGCACCGACGGCTGGATGCAGCCGAAGACTGGTGCCGGCAGGGTATGGCCTGGGCCGAGGCGCGTGACCATGACTTGTATGTGGCTTGCCTGCGCATACGCGCAGCGCGCTGCGACTTCGAGCGCGGCCGCTGGCCCGAGGCGCGGGCACAGCTGCAGGCGGTGCTCAATGGCCTGCATCTGGCGCCCGTGGAGCTGGAGCAGTCGGCGCTGCTGCTTGGCCTGCTCGACGTGCGCCAAGGCCTGCCGGTGGCTGTGCTGCCCGCCGGTCCGGGTGTGGACCCCTGGTATGCACCGCGTGCGGTGGCCGAGGCCGAAACCGCCTGGCTTCAGGGCCGCCCGGAAGCAGCAACGCAAATCGCGCGCGACGACTTGCCCGGCGCCTTGCGACGCGGTGAGCGCTGGCGCACCGGTCAGCTCGCTTGCTGGCTGCAGCGCGCGGGCGGCGCCGACACCTTGCCGGCACTGCTGGCCGGCGTGACGCTGCCTGAACCCTGCGCGCTGGAGCTGGCCGGCGATCACGCCGGCGCAGCAGCGGCCTGGGCCGCCTTGGGCTTTCCTTATGAGCAGGCCATGGCCCTGCTGGGTGGGGGCATCAACGAACTGCAGCAAGCCGTGGCCTTACTCGACACGCTGGGCGCGCTGCCGGCTGCCGCCATCGCACGTCAACGGTTGCGTTCGGTGGGCGTGCGTGTGGGCACGCGGGGCCCCAACCGAGGAGCTCGCAGCGACCCGCTGGGCTTGACACCGCGCGAACGCACGATGCTGGAAGCCTTGCGCGAGGGCCTGAGCAACAAGGCCATCGCCAGCAGATTGCAGCGCAGCGAGCGCACGGTTGAAGCGCATGTGTCGGCACTGCTGGGCAAGCTCTCTGTGAGCAACCGCGAACAGGCCGTGGCCCGCGCTGCGGCCGTCGAGGGCAAGCAAAAGTAGGTACACGCGGCCTCGAACCAAGTACCCGCCACGCTGTTTTTGCACCGCGGGTAAACCCAAACTTCAGGCACCAGAACCGGCCCGCTCCGCGTGCCGGCGAGCCTGGAAACCGCAACCCAAGGAGAGCCCATCGTGGACACCCGCATCACCAAGTACCGCTTCGAAACCGGCGGCATGAGTTACTTTCGTGGCAACGCACACCTCGTTGAACTAGGAACCTATGGCGAGAAAAAGGACCCCATCGGCGCCAAGGCCTACATCGATCCACAGTCCAAAGTGAAAGCCGAGACGCTGGCCAGCCGCGTCAAGATCGGCAAGCCGGTCAAGATCGACTGGAACGAGGTTTCCAAGGTCGACCTCGAGGCCGAGGGCGTGTTGAAATTTTTCGGCCTGGGCAAAAAGGGCGCGGCCAGCTTCACCCACGAGCAGGCGCGCACCGCCAAACTTGAACTGCTGAACTTTTCGATCAGTGAGGGGCCGCTGCAGCAGATGCTGAACACCGACGCCGACGGCGCACGCGGGTTTTTGGCCGACGAAGGCAACGACGGCCGTATCGTGTCGGAATCGTGGGTGGTGGTTTCAGCAGAACTGGGTCAACACTTCGCCACCTATGCTGCCGCTTCGGGCGAGGTGAAGGCCTTTGGCAGCAGCCTGGACGTCAGCGCATCGGGTGGCCAGCACGGCACCCAGACCATCACCCTGTCGGCCGGCACCACCTTTGCCTACAAGCTGCACAAAGTGAAAGACTGGAACAAGGGCAAGACCCAAATCGACAACATGGAAGCCGACTACAAAGGCATGTCCTGACACATGCACTGACGCATGCTCTGGCGCATGCTCAGACAGGTGCACCGCTACAGGGCCGCGTTAGCCGCGGCCCTGGCTGCGCCGGGTGATCGGCAGCGCAAGCTTCAATTCAGGGTCATCAGGCTGGCATTGCCGCCCGCCGCTGCGGTGTTGATGCTCAGCGAGCGCTCGGTCACCAGCCTGGCCAGCGCCAGCCCACCGCTGGCAGGGTCAAAAGCGGCCAAGCCCACGATGGGGCCCTGGCGCTGCGCCAAGGTGGCCAGCACCTGCAGGCGTTCTTCGCTGGGCCCGGTGTGCAGCACGGCGTCGAAGCGCACCGTGTCGGCGTGCCAGTCTTGCGCCAGCGCGATGCGTTCGCGCAGCCCGGGTGGCAGGCGGTCACACAAGGCGCGGTTCTGTGCCGGCCACACGGCACGGCTGCCCACCGCCACCACGGCCGCTAACTGCAGCAAGCGCACGGCGTCGCCAGCGGGTGCTGCTGGTGCCAGGCACAACACCTCAGCACGCGGTTGCACGGCGTACAAGTTAGCCTCTCCGGTCGGACCTGCCAGCACACGCCAGGCCACTGTGGGCGCTTGCCCGGCATAGGCGGTGCACGCCTGCGCCAGCCCGGCCATGCCCTGCGACATGGCCCAGCGCTGCAGTGTTTGCAACGCAGCCGCGCTGTCGGCGCTGTTGGCGCCATTGTCTTCGGCTGCCAAGCTTCGCAAGGGCAGCGCCTGGGCTGCGCCGGCTGCGTGCACGGCCGCATGTGCAGCGGCAGCCGGTGCTTGCGACAACAGGCGCAACAGGTACAGCGGCCCGCCGGCCTTCGGGCCCGTGCCCGACAGGCCTTCGCCGCCGAAGGGTTGCACACCCACCACCGCACCCACCACGTTGCGGTTGACATACAAATTGCCCGCGTGCACCGTTTGGGTCACTTGCGCCACGGTTTCATCAATGCGCGTGTGCACGCCGCAGGTCAGGCCATAACCGGTGTGGTTGATGGCTTGCAGCAGGCCACCGAGTTCGTCGCGGTCGTAGCGCAGCAGGTGCAGCACGGGGCCAAAAACCTCGGCCTCCAGTTCAGTCA
>JANNMQ010001046.1:0-5632 GCA_031398045.1 Rubrivivax sp. | reverse complement strand
GGTGTGGCTTTTGCCGTGCTGGGGGGTGCTTTTGCAGAAGGGGTGGACCTGCCCGGCAGCCGCTTGATTGGTGCTTTCATTGCCACGCTGGGCCTGCCGCCGGTGTCACCGCTGCAGGACCAGTTTCGCCTGCGGCTGGACGCGCTGTTCGGCCCTGGCCACGGTTATGCCGACCTGGTGCCCGGCTTGCACAAGGTGGTGCAGGCCGCAGGGCGCGTCCTGCGTGCACCCGAAGACCGGGGCTGGCTGTGGCTGATCGACCAGCGTTATGCGCAAGCTGACGTGAGCGCACTGTTGCCGGCTTGGTGGCGTCCGCAGTTGCGATGAAGTGACCACCCGATGCAGGGTTACGCGGTGCCTGGCCAAGCCGCGCTATGCTGGTTGCATGCGCGGTTCCAGCAGCCTCTGCGTCCATTGCCTGCAGCCTTTGACGGCGTTGGCGCGGGCGTGCGGCTTGGCGCGTTGTGACGCTGCAGCATGCCGCGCGAAGGACAGTCTGCTGGGCTATGACCAGCGCTGGGCCCAGGTGGGCCAGCGTGCGCTGCAGCAGGTGGCGCCCACGCTGCCCGCAAAAGCAGCGCCACCTGTGCTGCTGTGGCTGGAAGACGCCGGCGACACACTGGTCCCCGTGACTGAAGACGACCGCGCAGCCCTGGCGGCCCGCTGGCTGCAGGCCTGGCAAAAAGACATCACCGTGGACTATGAGGGCGAAGACACCGCTGCCGAACTGCCCGCCCAGGCCGCTGCCCTGTGTGCCTACTGCGCCGGGCGCTGCTGCGCCTATGGCAGCAGCCAGGCGGCTTTCATCGGCGCTGCCACTTTGCGCCGCTGGTTGCAAGCGCACCCTGGTGCCAGCGTGGAAGATGCCATTGCCGACTATCTGCGCCGCCTGCCGGCCGAACATGTGCAAGGCCAGTGCTGCTACCAAAACAGCAGCGGCTGTGTGTTGCCGCGTGAGCAGCGTTCTGACATCTGCAACCGCTACCGCTGTGCCGCGCTGGGCCAGCTGGGCGCGGCCACCGCCGCCAACCCCGACACCGCGGCCGTGGTGCTGACCCGCAACGGCCAGCGTTTGCAGGCGGCCGCTCTCTTCCAGCAAGGCGCTGCGACACCGCTGCTGGGTGTGCAGGGGCCTGACGAGATGGAGCAGCCAGCCGCCGTCAAGCCTGGGTGATGACGATGGCCCTGAAGTCGTTCACGTTGGTCATCGTCGGCCCGGTCACCACCGACGCGCCCAGCGCCTCGAAAAAGCCATGCCCGTCGTTTTGCGCCAGGCTGTCCAGGGGCCGCAAACCCAAAGCCCAGGCGCGGGGCAGGATGTCGGGGCCGATGCAGGCGCCGGCGATTTCTTCCTGGCCGTCCACACCGTCGGTGTCGGCCATCAACGCGTGGATCTGCGGGTGGCCGCCGGCGGCGGCGGTGAACGACAGCAAGCATTCCACGTTGCGACCGCCTCGGCCTTTGCCGCGCACAGTGACCGTGGTTTCGCCGCCCGACAGCAGCACACAAGGGGCCTGAAAAGGTTGTCCACGCGTGGCTGTTTGCAGGGCCATCCCTGCCAACACTTTGCCCACGTCACGTGCTTCGCCCTCCAGCGCATCGCCCAAAATGTGCGGGGTGCAGCCTGCTGCCCGTGCCACCTGCGCCGCCGCTTCCAAGGCCATTTGCGGTGTCGCCACCATGCGGGTTTCGGCGCGTGCCAAGCGTGCGTCGCCCGGTTTGATGGACTCGCCCTGGCCGCTGCTCAGCACCTGCATCACCGCCGGCTGCAACTTGATGCCGTAGCGGCGCACGATGGCCAGCGCATCTTCGCAGGTGGTGGGGTCGGCCACCGTGGGGCCCGAGGCGATGTCGATGGGCTTGTCGCCCGGCACGTCAGACAGCAGCAGTGTGATGACGCGCGCCGGGTAACAAGCCGCCGCCAATCGGCCGCCCTTGATGGCCGACAAATGGCGGCGCACGGTGTTCATTTCGCCGATGGTGGCGCCGCTGGCCAGCAAGGCGCGGTTGACGTCCTGTTTGTCCTGCAGCGTCAGCCCGGGTAGTGGCAAAGGCAGCAAAGAAGAACCGCCGCCGGAGATCAGGCACAGCACGATGTCTTCAGCACGCAGGCCCTGCACCACCTGCAGCAGGCGTTGTGCGGCGTGCAGGCCAGCAGCATCGGGCACGGGGTGTGAAGCCTCGGTGATTTCGATGCGCTGGCAAGGCACGCCGTAACCATATCGTGTGACCACCAGGCCTGACAGCGGGCCGCTCCAATGGTCTTCGACGGCCTTCGCCATCGCGGCAGACGCCTTGCCGGCACCTATGACCACCAGGCGGCCCGGGCCCAACTCGGCCAGCGTGGGCACGTGCGGCGGCACACACAACGCGGGCTGCGCAGAAGCCACGGCGGCGTCGAACATCTGACGCAGCAACGCTGATGGGGTGGCAGCCGTTGTGCTGTGGGAAGGGGCTTTTCTGGCTTCAGTCATGGTGGTTTTCGGGGCTTGATGAAGGTACGGGGTGGTTGAAATTCTGCGCCGCAGGGCCCTGAACGACGCTCAATGCTGGGCTACTTCAGAACCACCGTGAACACCGCCCCAGGTGCTCCCGCTGCGCGGTTGGCCGCACGGATGTCGCCACCGTAACGTTCCACCAGACTGCGGCTGATCCACAGGCCCAGGCCCGTACCGTCGGGCCGGCGCGTCACAAAGGGCTGAAACAGCCGGTTCAGCAAGTCTTCGCTCAGGCCGGTGCCACTGTCGCCCACTTCCACCACCACCGCATCGTCACCTTCATCGCGTGTGGCCAGGGTCAAGGTGCCGCCCTCGGGCATGGCGTGCAGGGCGTTGACCAGCAGGTTCACCAGCACCTGCTGCAGTTCCTGCCGGTTGATCTGCGGCATTCGTGTGGCGTGAAAATGCCGCTGCACCACGATGCCGCTGCGCGCCAATTGGTGGCCAGCCAACACCACGCAGTCGTTGATGGCTGGCACCAGATCCACCGCTTCCACATAACCCGCAAATTCACCCGGGCGTGCGTACTGCAGCAGCTTGGTGACGATCAGCCGCATGCGTTCAATCTGCTCGTCCACCAGTTTCAGCTCGGCCGCAATGCGGGCACTACCCTCAATGCCCAGCAGTTCGCGCAGCAGGTCCACATTGCCCTGGATCACCGCGATGGGGTTGTTCATTTCATGCGCAATGGATGCCGTCAGCTGGCCCACGGTGGCCAGCTTTTCGCTGCGCACCAGCTGCTGCTGCGCCAGTTCAAGGGCGCGCGTGCGGTCTGCCACCTGGGCGTCCAGGCTCTGCGTGTGCTGGTCGATCACGGCCAGCAGGCGGTCCAGATGGCTGGCCAGGCGGCCAATTTCGTCGCCACTGTGCACGGGGCCCACACGTGCTTGCAACGCACCACCTTCCACACGCCGCATGGTGGTTTCCATCTGCTCCAACGGCTTGAAAATACCACGCGCCCAGCGCAGCGACACCACCGCAGCCACCACCATGACGGCAAAAAAGATCACCCCCACACTGAGCAGCGCGCTGTACTTCAGCAGCGTGAACGGCCGCTCCAGGATGCCGACGTACAACATGCCCACGCGCCGACCACGGCCGTCCGCCAGGGGCTGATAGGCCGACACATACCAATCATTGACTACAAAAGCACGGTCCAGCCAAGTGGTGCCGCGGCCCAGCACGGTGTCGCGTACCGTCTGCGACACCCGGGTGCCAATGGCACGTTCGTCTTTTTCTGCGCCAAACAGGCGCACGTTGGTGCTGATGCGCACGTCGTCCAAAAACAGCGTGGCCGTGCCGCGGCTGCCCCAGCTGGAGAAGGGCAGGCTGCCTTCGGGGTAGACGATCTGGTTGACGTGGTCGATGAAAGCCAGGTTGCGGTTCAGCAGCACGCCGGCATGCATGTGGGCCCACACGCGGCCATCATGGCCGCGCACGGAGCGGCGCGCCAACAGCACCATGGCACGGTCTTCCGCCACCCGGTCAGTGGGCGTGGCATTGCGCGTGGCCACCAGCGGCACCACGACGCGCTGGCGCAGTGCCGGGCCCAACAGTTGTTGCTGTTGGGACGGTTCCAGCACTTCAAGGCTGGTGGTGTCTGCTGGGTGTGCGCCCGGTGCATCGACACGAGCCACCGGCACCAGGTCGATAAAGTCCAGTTTCTCCCGCTGCGCCAGCTGGGCCAACAACGGCTGCACACCGCCTGTGCTTGTTTGCAACGCCTGCAGCAGCGCAGCTGACTCTGCAATGCCCGTGGCACTGGCGCCAACTTCGCCCAACACACGTTCAAAGTAGCCTTGCGCCACGGCCAGGTCGGACCGCACCTTGGTCAGCAGCAACTGGTCCAGCGCCACGCTGCCCCACCAAAGCAAAAAGGCGCCCAGTAAAGGCAGCACGCCCAGCAAGGGCAACAACACCATCACCAGCAGCTTGTTGCGGATGGTCAAACGGCCAAAGCGTCCGGTTGGAGCAACGAGCGCGGCCGTTGCATGGGGGCGTGCGCCTGTGCCACTGTTTGTGCCGCTGCTTGTGCCGCTGTTTGTGCTGCTGTTCGTACTGTTGCTGTTGCTGGCGCTGGCGCTGGCACTGACGATGTCGACGGGGCTGGTGGTGCCGTTGACAGCACCAGCGGCCGGGCCGCTGTTCACGCCTGCGCCCATTCGGCGCAGCGGCGTTCCAACGTACGCCGGGAAATTCCTAACAATTGCGCGGCGCGGGTTTTGTCGCCGTCCACCGATTCCAGCACCGTCAGGATGTGCCTCTTCTCCAGCGTGTGCAAATCGGTGATGCTCGAGGCCACCGCAGGCTGTGCCGCCCGCACGGGCGTGGGTCTGGACAGGCTTTGGTACAAGGCTGACACATTCAGCGCGCCGACAATCAAAGAGCGTTCGATCAGGTTGCGCAATTCACGCACATTGCCCGGCCAGTCGTACTGCAGCAGGTAGCGCATTTCGTCGTCGCTGATGTCGATGGGCTCCACGCCCATGCTGGGCGCCAGCGTGTGGATGAAGTGCGCCACCAGGTCGGGGATGTCTTCCTTGTGGGCCGCCAGGCGGGGCAGCGTGATTTCAACCACCTGCAGCCGGTAATACAGGTCGGCTCGAAAGCGGCCCGCGTCCACCTCATCACGCAGCGGCCGGTTGCTGGCGGCCACGATGCGCAGGTCCAGCGCCACTTCCTGTTCACTGCCCACGGGCCTGATGCGGCGGCTTTCTAGGGCCCGCAGCAGCAAGCCTTGCAGCGGCAACGCCAGTTCGGCCACTTCGTCCAGGAACAGCGTGCCGCCTTGCGCATAGACAAACAGACCATCACGGCCTGGGTGCCCAAACAGTTCAGCCTCGATCAGGGTGGGCGAAATGGCCGCGCAGTTGACAGGCACAAAAGGGGCTGCCGAGCGGTGGCTTTGACGGTGCAGCGCCAAGGCTGCCAGTTCTTTGCCGGTGCCCGACTCGCCCGTTAACAGCACCGTGCTGTCCACCGCCGACACCTTGTGCAGGGCCGCACGCAGACCCTTGACCACGATGGACTGGCCCACCAATCCATCGGCTGGCGGTGTGCGCTGGGTCAGCGATCGGCGCAGCACCCAGTTTTCGCGTTTCAGCCTGGCGCGGTCCAGCCCGTGTTGCACCGAA
>JANNMQ010001013.1:0-4937 GCA_031398045.1 Rubrivivax sp. | reverse complement strand
ACTGCCGGCAACCTGATGTGGCTGAACCGAGCTGATGCGCTGGTCTCGGGCAGCGACCTTGGTTCTGGCAACCACGTCAACGGCACCAGCGCCTACCGAGTCGAAAACGGCAAAGACGTGGTCTACCTGACGATGGCAGGTGACAGTTCGGGCTACCGGTCGCTCTACCGCTACGAAGTGGGGCAAAACGTTCGCGCCGGGGACCTGGACCGTATCAGCCTGGTGGGCATCTCGTCACAAACAGCGCCCGCGGCTCAGGCTACGGCCACCCTGGACACCGAACACAATTTGTATGTGAACACCATTTCAGTGTCTGGCTACACGGTCGACCTGGGCGTCTGGGACCTTTCAGCCGCTGCGCAGGCCAAAGGAACTGGCAACCTGAACCGGGCCATTGAGCTGGTACGGGACGACGGCACGGCCTTCAGCATGAGCACCGAATTTGCGATCGAGTATGACCAGGTGCGTCAGAAATACCTGCTTTGGGACGCCCGCGATGAAGGTCTGGTCTGGGAAACGGAAGCCCAATTCGATCTTGCAGGCAACCTGCTGAACACCTGGACCATCCGTCCCTTGTTCGGTCCTGCTGGAGCCAGCCAGCCTTCGGGTGCGCTCAAGCCCGGCCAAGCAGGCGCATCGCCTTTCACCGGTGTTCTTGGCAAGTGGCTCTACGTGGCGGAGCTGAACGCGTTTCTGGCGCTGAACGAGTTCAACAGCGTGACCCAGGATGCCGAGGTCTGGATGTACCGCCCCATGGACGGCGACACCACACCGCCCCCAGTCGGTCCAGTCGGCCCTGATGCCAGCGGCCCGAACACAGCCCCGACGCCAGTACCGGTGCCAGAACCGGTGCCTGAGCCGGTACCGGAACCGGTGCCTGAACCACCCTCGGAAACACCAACGGGAACAACGTCGGAAACCGCACCCATCCTGAGCCCGGCTCCGACTCCTCGGCCCCAACTGGTGCCGGCGCCGGCCACGGTGGTGCTGGTATTGACCGGTCTTGCGCTGCTGGGCGCGGGTACGAAGCGCAGGGCCGCGCGGCAATACACAACGATTCAAGCCTGAACCCGGCGGGCAAGTTGGCTTAGCATCTGCTCATTCATTTTTACGACAGCGGCCCTCGGGGCCGCTGCTTGTTTCATGCCCACGAGCTTGATCACCGAGTCGCCGCCAGGGGCCGCTGTAGCGGCGCCGGCGCCGGCGTTGCGTGCTGCGCCTGTGCACGCGCCCATGCTGCAGTTTCCGGTGGCGGGTGCTGAGCTGTTGGTGGGGGGCCAGTCGCTCAGCAGGCTGGCTGCGCGTGTTGGGCAGACGCCTTTTTATGCTTACGACCGGCATTTGATGAAGCTGCGCGTGCAGCAGTTGCGCACGGCACTGCCAGCCGGCATCAAGTTGCACTACGCGATGAAAGCCAACCCCATGCCCGCCGTGGTCGCGTGCATGGCGGGCCTGGTGGACGGCATAGACGTGGCCTCAGCGGGTGAACTGCAAGTGGCCCTGGACGCAGGTGCTGACCCCGCCGAAGTCAGCTTTGCCGGCCCCGGCAAGCGCGACATCGAACTGCGCCAGGCGGTGGCGGCTGGTGTGCTCGTCAATGTGGAGTCTTTGCGTGAACTGCCCGTGCTGGCGGCGGCATCGCAAGAACTGGGCTTGCCGGCCCGGGTGGCGTTGCGTGTGAACCCCGACTTCGAACTCAAGGGTTCTGGCATGAAGATGGGCGGCGGGCCGAAGCAGTTTGGTGTTGATGTGGAAGTGGTGCCCCAGGCCTTGGCGGCGATGAAAAGTCTGGGTCTGGCCTTTGAAGGTTTCCATCTGTTTGCAGGTTCACAGAACCTGCGGGCCGAAGCTATCTGTGACGCGCAACAAAAGAGTTATGCGCTGGCCTTGCGCCTGGCCGTTGAGGCTGACGTGCAGATTGCTTTCTTGAATCTGGGCGGTGGTTTTGGCATTCCCTATTTCCCTGGTGAACAGCCGCTGGACCTGGCGCCGGTGGGGGCCAACCTGGCCGAGATCCAGACGCGGGCCCAAAGGGACATGCCAGCAGCCAGCCTGGTCATTGAACTCGGCCGCTACATGGTGGGCGAGGCTGGCGTTTATGTGACGCGGGTGGTGGACCGCAAGGTGTCACGCGGCCAGGTGTACCTGGTCACTGACGGTGGTCTGAACCACCACCTGTCTGCGTCCGGCAACTTCGGCCAGGTGGTGCGAAAAAACTACCCGGTGACAGTGGGCAACCGCATGGATGCCGCGGCGCGGGAAGTGGCTTCGGTGGTGGGGCCGCTGTGCACACCCCTGGACTTGCTGGCTGACCGCATGGACTTGCCGCTGGCCGATGTGGGTGACTTGGTGGTGGTTTTCCAGTCGGGAGCCTATGGCGCCAGCGCCAGCCCGCAGGCCTTTTTGGGCCATCCGCGGTGCGCCGAGGTGCTGGTCTGAGCTGTTGACCGGCCCCCTGCGCGGTCAGACCACGGGCAGCGCTGAAGTCAGACGCGGCCAGGGTGATGCCCGTGGTTCTTGCAAGGCCAGGGCCTGCGCTGCAAAAGTGGCAGGCTGCCGCAGCTAAAATGGCGGGTTGGCCGGCGGCAACGCTGGTTTTCACCATCAACATCGCACAGGACGGCCCGACGTGTTCATTTCTCAAGCCTTTGCCCAAACCGCACCCGCTGCTGCCGGGGGTGGCACCGAGTCCACCTTGCTCAGCATGCTGCCCTTGGTGCTGATGTTCGTGGTGCTGTACTTCATCATGATCAGGCCACAGATGAAGAAGCAGAAAGAGCACAAGGCCATGATCGAAGCTTTGGCCAAGGGTGATGAAGTGGTCATCGCGGGTGGCATGCTGGGCCGGGTGGCCAAGCTGGGTGACAGCTACATGCACGTGGAAGTGGCCAACGGCGTGGAGCTGCAGGTGCAGCGTGGCGCTGTGGTTCAAGTGCTGCCCAAGGGCACGTTCAAATAGACCCTGGCGGCCCACCCTGACCGCTGGTTCCGCTGGTTCAGGGGGGCACAAAGCTCTGGTGGCTTGAACACCGACTGAACTGCCCCACCTCCAGGCCACCAGTTTGCTGCGGCAACGGTTCAGCGATTGGGCGGGTCAGCACCAGGGCGCCTGCGTGACGGCTTACCAGGGTCCGGCCAGGCCCCATTCAACCGGCCCAGACTGGCAGCCCGCGCTGTACGGGCCCGATCGGCAACAAGGAAGATTGCATGAACCGCTACCCCTGGTGGAAATACGCGCTCCTCGGCGTGGCTTTGTTGATTGGTCTGCTTTACACGGCGCCCAACTTCTTTGGCGAAGCGCCCGCGGTGCAGGTGTCGGGTGGCAAGTCGACCGTGCGTGTGGACAACAGCACCGCCAGCCGCGTGCGGCAGGCACTGCAGGCGGCGGCTGTCAATTCCGACCAGGTGCAGTTTGATGGCAATTCGGTGCGCGCCCGCTTCACAGACACCGACACCCAAATCAAGGCCAAAGACGCCATCAACAAGGCGCTGAACCCTGACCCGGCCGACCCGCGCTACATCGTGGCGCTGAACCTGGTGTCGAATTCACCGGCTTGGCTGACCAAGCTGCATGCGCTGCCCATGTACCTGGGCCTGGACTTGCGCGGCGGCGTGCACTTTTTGCTGCAGGTGGACATGCGGGCTGCGGTCAAGCAGCAGGTGGACACCTACGCCAGCGACGCGCGCAACGCACTGCGCGAAAAGCGCATCCGTTTTGCCGGCATCACCCGTGACGGCTCGGGCCTGATCGTCAACCTGCCTGATGCCTCGGTGGGCCCGGCCGCCCGCAGCATGCTGGCCGACCGCCTGCCCTCGCTGAAGTGGACCTCCGAGCCTGCCGCCGAGGGTTTGCGCCTGGTGGGGAGGCTGGAAGCCAAAACCATCGCCGACATTGGCGCCCAGGCGCTGAAGCAGAACATCGAAACCCTGCACAAGCGGGTGAATGAACTGGGTGTGGCCGAGCCCGTCATCCAGCAGCAGGGCCTGGACCGTGTGGTGGTGCAGCTGCCCGGCGTGCAAGACACGGCGCGCGCCAAGGACATCATCGGCCGTACGGCCACCTTGCAGTTCAGGTTGGTGGAACAGGATGCGTCGGCTGCCGCCGAGACCGTGCCGCAGCGGCGCAACAGCGAAGGTGCGCCGGTGATGATTGGTTTGAAGCGCGACGCCATCGCCACGGGCGAGCAGCTCAAACAGGCCAATGCCACCATCGACAACGAACAGCGCCCTGCTGTTTCGGTGCGGCTGGACGACGTGGCGGGCCGCGCGATGCGAGCCACCACGCGTGAAAACCTGGGCAAGCCGATGGCCATCGTGCTGTACGAAAAGGGCAAGGGCGAAGCGATTTCGGTGGCCACCATCCAAGGCGAGTTCGGCACCGACTTTCAGATCACCGGCAACTTCACGCCGCAGGAAACCGCCGATCTGGCGCTGCTGACAAGGGCCGGTGCATTGGCCGCGCCCATGGAGTTCATCGAAGAGCGCACCATCGGCCCCAGCCTGGGTGCAGAAAACATCGCCCAGGGCTTCAACAGCGTGCTGTATGGCTTTATCGCCATCGCCATCTTCATGTGCGCTTACTACCTGCTGTTTGGTGTTTTTTCCACCATTGCACTTGCATTTAATTTGTTATGCCTGGTGGCCGTGTTGTCCATGCTGCAAGCCACACTCACGCTGCCTGGCATGGCGGCCATTGCGCTGACGCTGGGCATGGCCATCGACGCCAACGTGTTGATCAACGAACGGGTGCGCGAAGAACTGCGCAACGGTGCTGCACCCCAGCAGGCCATACACGCAGGCTATGAACGTGCTTGGGGGACCATCCTGGACAGCAACGTCACGACGCTGATCGCCGGCCTGGCCTTGCTGGCTTTTGGCTCGGGCCCGGTGCGCGGTTTTGCCACCGTGCACTGCCTGGGCATCCTCACCTCGATGTT
>JANNMQ010000944.1:0-6480 GCA_031398045.1 Rubrivivax sp. | reverse complement strand
TGGTCGGCGCAGGTTTGCATGGTGCTGGTGGCGTGGTTCTTCAACAGGCATAAATCGGCCACCGTCAACGGGTCTTGCGGCTGGGCTTCAAAGCGCGCGGCCACATCAAACAGCAAGGCGCGGCTGGCGATCAGCTGGGTGCGCATGTCCATCAGCCGGTGGCGTATGGCCTGGTGTTCAGCCAGCACCTGGCCAAAGGCCTGACGCTGCTGGGCCCAGGCGGTGGCTTCATCCAGGCACAGCTGGGCAAACGTGACGGCGCCGGCGCTCATCAGCAGCCGCTCGGCGTTGAAGTTGTTGGTGATCATGCGAAAGCCGCTTCCTGCTTCGCCTATCAGGTGCGCAGCCGGCACGCGCACGGCGTTGAAGTGCAGCTGCGCGGTGTCGCTGCACCACCAGCCCATCTTGTGCAGCGGCGTGCGCGTCAGGCCCGCTGCGTCGCCGGGCACCGCTAACAATGAAATGCCGCCCGCACCGGGTCTGCCCGTGCGCACCGCCACCGTGATCCAGTCGGCGCGCAGGCCCGATGTGATGAAGGTTTTTTCGCCGTCGATCACATAGTGGCCATCTTCCAGCCGCGCTGTGGTGCGCAGCCGTGCCACGTCTGAACCACCACCCGGTTCGGTGATGGCCAATGCGGCAATCTGGTCACCCGCCAGCACCGGTGGCACCACGCGCTGCTGCAGCTCGGCGCTGCCATGCGCCACGATGGGTGGCAGGCCGATGTGGTGTGAAAACAGGCTGGCCATCAAGCCGCCGCTGCCGGCGCTGGCGATCTCTTGCGTGGCGATCAAGCGCCAGCTCCATTCACACGGTGTGCCGCCCAGGTGCTCGGGGTAACCCAGCTGCAGCAGGCCCACCGCCGATGCCCGTGCATACAGTGCCCGTGGAAAGCTGCCGGCTTCTTCCCAGGTTTCGATGTGTGGCTTTATTTCGCGCTGCACAAAGTGGCGCACGCTGGTGCGGAAGGTGGCCTGTTCGGGTGTGTCTTGCATGGTGCCCAACTAACCTTCTACCGCTGCGGCATGTCTTTGGCCGAATAACCCAGGCTCACACTGGCATCGGGCGGTATAGGCGGCATGGTGTTGTCCCAGGCCAGCCACTGCGAACGCAGTTCGTCCAGACGCTGCGGGTGCACCCGTGCCAAGTTGGCGCGTTCGCGTTCGTCCTGCGCCAGGTTGAACAGGTATTCATGCCCGTCCACCTGCAGGTACTTCCAGTCGCCCACACGCACGGCGCGCTGGCCACGGTGGTTCATGCGCCAGTACAGCGGGCGCTCAAAGGTGGCGGTTGGGTCGCTCAGCACTGCCGCCAGCGACACCCCGTCGGGCGCGTGCGCAGCCGGCGGCTGGCCGCCACCCAGTTCCACCATCGTGGTCGACCAGTCCATCGTCATGCAATGCTGCGTGCTCACGCCACCAGCAGGAATAACGGCGGGCCAGTGCGCCACCCAGGGCACCCGCGTGCCGCCTTCGGTCAGGTCCATCTTGCCGCCCACCAGCGGCCAGTTGTCGCTGAAGCGCTCGCCGCCGTTGTCGCTGGTGAACACCACCAAGGTGTCGCGTTCGATACCGGCATCGCGCAGCGCCTGCATCAGCTGGCCGATGCCTTCGTCCATGTGGTGGATCATGCGGCGGTAGCTTTCCACGTTGCCGCCCTGCAGGTGGAACAGGTTGGCCGCCAGCGACGGCGCCACGGCGGCGTCGTCACGCGTTTCCCACGGCCAATGGGGCGCGGTGTAGTGCAGGCTCAGGAAAAACGGCTTGCCGGCGCGTGCATCGGCAGCGCGGCGCCGCACATGCTGCACGGCGCGGGCGCTGAGCAAATCGGTCAGGTAGCCGACTTCGTGTTTGGGTTCTTCGCCTTCAAACAGGTCATGCTGGCCGCTGGACGAACAGTGCGTGAAGTAGTCGACCCCGCCGGCCATGATGCCGTAGTAATCGTCATAGCCAGAGCGCAGCGGGCCAAAGTGCGGCGGGTAGCCCAGATGCCATTTGCCGATCAAAGCGGTGTGGTAACCCGCATCACGCAGCAACGAAGGCAGCGTGGGCAGCTCGGGCGGCAGGCCCAGGCGTGGGTCGCCTTTGCTGCGGCTGTTGATGGGCTCTTCCAGCGCGCCCCGCAGCCGGTACTGGTAACGCAGCGTCATCAGCGCAAAACGCGTGGGTGAACACACGGGCGCGTTGGCATAACCCTGCGTGAAGCGCAAGCCGCCCGTGGCCAAGGCGTCGATGTGCGGCGACACCGGTCCGAAGCTGGCCGCGCGGCCGCCGTAACAACCCAGGTCGGCATAACCCAGGTCGTCGGCGACGATGAAGATGATGTGGGGGCGCGTCACGGCGTGGCTCTCCATGGTGGGTTTGCGCAGGCATTTTGCGCGTGCTCGGTCGATCGGCCACCATCGCTTGTGGTCTCATCGCTGCCATGGCTGTCTTCCCCCAGGGCTTGACCCACGTTGACGCACGCTGCAACGCGGGCGAGCGCCGCGTGCTGCACCAGATCAAGCGCTGCCTGGAAGACGACTACCTGGTCTGGCACGACATACCCATCGGCGCGCGCGCGCGGCAGCCCGACTTTGTCATCCTGTCACCGCGCTGGGGCGTGCTGCTGTTGGAAGTGAAAGACTGGCGCCGCAGCACGCTGGGCGCGGCCACGCGCGACGCCGTGGAGCTGCACACCCCGCGCGGTCGCGTGATGCAACCGCACCCGCTGCGCCAGGCGCGTGACTACACGATGGAACTGGTGGACCTGATGAAGGCCGACCCGGCGCTGGTGCATGCCAGTGGCCCGTTTGCCGGCCGGCTGCTGTTTCCTTACGGCTGGGGCGTGGTTTTCAGCAGCCTGAAGCGTGCCGACGTGCACGCTGCAGGTGTCAATACGGCGGCCAGCGACTTCGACGAGCTGTTCCCGCCCTCACGCACGCTGCTGCGCGACGAATTGGAAGACAGCGTGCCCGCTGCCGACTTCCAGGCCCGGCTGTGGGGCATGTTCACCGTCAGTTACCCGCACACCTTGACGCTGCCGCAGCGTGACCGCATCCGCTGGCATTTGTTTCCTGATGTCCGCCTGCCCACGCAGGCCGCGCTGGCGTTTGATGACGACGAGGCCGCAGCGGCCGGTGGCACCGCGCCGCCGCTGCTGCCCAGCCTGCTGCAGGTGATGGACCTGCAGCAAGAGCAGGTGGCACGCACGCTGGGCGAAGGCCACCGTGTCATCCACGGCGCGGCGGGCTCGGGCAAGACCATGATCCTGATCTTCAGGGCGCAATACCTGGCCACCATCGCCAAGCCCGAGCAGCCCATCTTGGTGCTGTGTTTCAACCGGTCCTTGGCCACGCGCATCGAAGCGCAGTTGCGCCAGCGTGGGGTGGACGAGCGCGTGCAGGTGCGCACCTTCCACAGCTGGTGTCAGGACATGGTGCGCAGCTACCAACTGACGGTGCCGGTGGGCCTGCAGGGTGATGACTATTTCGAAGCGCTGGCTCAGGTGCTGCAGCGTGCGGTGGACCAAGGCCGTGTGCCGGGCGGCCAGTACAGCGCGCTCTTGATCGACGAAGCGCATGACTTTGAAGATGCCTGGCTGGCGATGGCCGCGCGCATGGTGTCACCGGCCACCCACAGCCTGCTGGTGCTGTATGACGACGCACAAAGCATCTACCAGAAACAGCGCCGCAACTTCAGCTTTGCCAGCGTGGGCATACAGGCCCGTGGGCGCACCAGCATCCTGCGGCTGAACTACCGCAATACCGCGGAGGTGTTGGCTTTGGCGGTGCACTGTGCGCAGCACCTGCTGCTGGCCGACGGTGGTGTGGCGGCTGACGCTGGCAGTTCCTTCGGTCTCGTCAGCCCCGCTGGCTCTGCCGGTGACGACCAACTGCAGCGTGTCAGCCCGTGCAGCGCCGGCCGCCGCGGCCCGCTACCGGTGCTGCTGCTGGCGCGCGACGCGCAGGAAGAAGCGCAGTGGATAGCCGACCGCCTGGCCGCCGCACTGGCCGACGGCATACCGCTGCAAGAGATGGCGGTGCTGTGCCGCACGCGCCAGCAGATGCGGCCGCTGGAAAACGCGCTGCGGCAGCGCGGCCTGGCGGTGCAGTCCATGGCCAGCCAGGCCTTCAGGCAGTTTGACTGGCAGGCCAGCGCCGTGAAGTTGGTCACGCTGCACAGCGCCAAGGGGCTGGAATTTGCGCAGGTGTGCATCACCGGCCTGCAGACAGGGCCGTTGCCGGGCGAAAGCCTGGACGACGCGTTGCGCCTGCTGTACGTGGGCATGACCCGCGCCACACAACGGCTGCTGCTGTCAGCACACGACGGCGGCCCGGCCCCGGCGGCCAACCGGCCGCTGGTCCAGCGTGTGCAGGCGGCCTTGCAGGCCGTGGCTGCGCAGTTTGCTGGCACCGGCTGACGCGCTGTCGCCCACCGGCTGCTTCGTTCCAGGCTCAAAATGTAAAGGGGGCGGCGCCACCGGCACCGCCCCACGTTCACCCTGGTGTGAAGGGTTTACTTCTTGGCAGCGCTGGCGGCCGGCTTGGCCATATCGGCCTTCTTGGCGCCGTCTGCCTTCTTGGCGGCATCGGTCTTCTTGGCGGCGCTGGCAGCCGGCTTGGCAGCTTCGGCCTTCATGGGGGCGCCGCCCGCATGTGAAGCGGCTTGAGCGCCGAAAGCGAAAGTGGCAACGATCAGGGCAGTCAGGAGTTTGTACATGGAGAGTCCTTGGGATTTTGGAGTCAGGTGGATAAACCCGCCAGCCTGGGACAAGACCAAGCTGCCGAGCGGGCGAGATTATCAAAGCAAGCACGCTGGTTGGTGCCACGCTAAGCCGCGCCTGTGGTGTAAACGCCGACACCAAGCTTCGCGTTGACACTGCCGCATCCGGGGTGCGCGGCCCGGCGTATGAAACCCCCAGAGCCGCCCGTGCGGCAGCCCACACCACCACCCCGCTACGATCAAGCTGTGAATCTTTGTTGTCTTCGCCCCTGGCCCGCCTTGCTGTTGGTGGCGCAGTTTGTAGCGCAGTTTGTAGTGCATCTGGCAGGCCCATCAGCCCTGGCGGCACCCGCAACCACGGCCTACACCCCACCCTCAGACGCCCAGGTGCTGGCCCGCGTGCCGGCGCGCAACACCGACCCCCGAGCCCGCGAACTGCTGGCGCTGCGCGAGGCCTGGCGCCAACAGCCGCAAGACGTGGACACCGCCGTGCGGCTGGCCACGCGCTACTTCGACGAGGTGGCGGCTGAAGGTGACCCGCGCTACGTGGGTTATGCCCAAGCCGCGCTGCAACCCTGGTGGGCGCTGGCCGAGCCACCACCGGCCGTGCGGGTGCTGCGTGCGCAAGTGCTGCAGTTTGATCACCGCTTTGCGCAGGCACTGGCCGATCTGGACGGCGCCTTGCGCCAGCAGCCCGACCTGGGACGTGCCTGGGCCTGGCGCACCGCCATCCTGATGGTGCAAGCCGACTATGCACAGGCGCGCCGCAGCTGTGAACAAATGGCGCCCTACGCATCGGCACTCATCGCCGCCGCTTGCCGGTCCCAGGTGGACGCGGTCACCGGCCAGGCTGCAACTGCTGCGGCATCGTTGCGTGCAGCGCTGGCCCAGCATACCGATGCAGCCGCTGAAGAACGCCTGTGGTGCCTGACGCGCCTGGCTGAAACCGAAGAGCGGCTGGGCCTCACCGCCGCCGCTGAAGCCAGCTACCGCCAGGCGCTGGCGCTGGGTGTGCCCGACGTTTACCTGCATGCCGCTTATGCCGACTTTTTGCTCGACCAGGGCCGCGCCGCCGAGGTGCTGACGCTGCTGAAAGGCCGCAGTCGCGCCGATGTACTGCTGCTGCGCCAGGCACTGGCCGCGCAGACCGTGGCAGACCCCAGCGCAACCACGCTGGCGCAGGAACTGGCGGCCCGTTTTGCCGCTGCCCGCCAGCGTGGCGACACCAGCCATCAGAAAGAAGAGTCACGGTTTGTGCTGGCGCTGCAGGGCCGGACTCCGGCCGCGCTGGCCCAGGCGCTGACGCTGGCGCGGCAGAACTTTGCCGTGCAGCGCGAACCGGCCGACGCGCGCATCTTGCTGGAAGCCGCACTGGCCGCGCGCAACACCAGCGCCGCACAACCGGCGCTGGACTGGATGGCCGCCTCACGCATCGACAGCGGGGTGCTGCAAGCGCTGGCCGCGCAGTTGAAGGCGCTGAAATGACGGCCCCAGGCCTGACGCCGCAGGACGCAACACCCCGTGACCCGCTCGGGCTGAGCCTGTCGAAGCCTCGCCGCTATGGCCCGCTCGGGCTGAGCCTGTCGAAGCCCCGCCAAGACCGCAGAGCCGTCGGTTTCATCCGCTTTGCAGCCCTCTGTCTGCTGGCACTGACCATGTTGTGCACCAACGTGCAAGCCCACAAACCCTCAGACAGCTACCTGACGCTGGCCGTGGAGGGTTCGGCGCTGACCGGCCGCTGGGACATCGCGCTGCGCGACCTGGACTTTGCGTTGGC
>JANNMQ010000926.1:0-13310 GCA_031398045.1 Rubrivivax sp. | reverse complement strand
CGCGGCTTCCCGGGCGTGACAACAACAAGGCCTGGTTGCTGATCTGGGCCTTGGCAGCCAGTGGCGTCTGGGCGGGTCTGTCGGCAGCAGCCAGCCTCGATCCGCGAGCCGGCTGGCGCTTGTGGGCGGCCTGGCTCGATTTGTCGCGCTATGTCCTGTGGTTTCTGTTTTTGCAGCAGCTGCTGAAGGTAAGCCCTGAAACACGGCTGCCGCAAGCTTCGCAAATTCTGCGCCTCAGCACCTTGCTGACCTGTTGCGCGGCAGCGCTGTGGCTGGCCACACGCGGCGTCGGACCGACGCCGATGCAAACACCCCGCGCGCTGTTGGCCCTCGCTCTGGCACTGCCAGTGCTGGGGCTCGTCACTGTGGAACAGGTGTTTCGCAATATGGGCGAAGACGTGCGCTGGGGCGCCAAACCAGTCTGCCTGGGCCTGGCCTGCATCTTTGCTTTTGACATGTACACCTACTCAGAGGCTGTGCTGCTGGGCACCGTGGATGAAGATGCCATTGGCTTGCGGGGTGCCGCGCACACCCTGGCACTGCCATTTTTGTGGGTGGCGGCGCGCCGGCGCAAAAACTGGCTGCGCCGCATGCAGGTCTCGCGGACGGCCGCGTTTTACTCGGCCACGCTGCTGTTGGCAGGCGGCTATTTGTTGTTCATCTCTGGTCTGGGTTATTACGTCAGGTATTTCGGCGGCAGCTGGGGCCGCGCGTTGCAGCTCGGTCTGCTGGTGGCTGGACTCACGGCCCTGGGTGCCTTTTTGCTGTCAGCGTCCAGCCGCGCCTGGGTGAAGGTGTTCGTTGGCAAACACTTCTACAGTTATCGCTACGACTACCGTGAAGAGTGGCTGCGTTTCACTGCGCTCTTGTCTTCACGCCGATCGCCGCAGGAAACCGGGGCCATGATCGTGCGTGGCCTGGCCGCCATGGTGGAATGCCCCGCCGGCAGTTTGTGGACACGTGCCAACACCGATGCGCCCTACACCGAGGCCACCTGCTGGAACATGCCGCACACGGGGGGCAGCGAAGCGGCCGACACCGCGTTCTGCGCGCTGCTTCGTGACAAAGGCTGGGTGATTGACCTGACGGAGTACCGCTCCGCACCCAAGCGTTACGGTGACATGACCATGCCCACTTGGCTGCTGGCCGCCAGCAACCCCTGGTTGGTGGTGCCGCTGCAGGTGGACGACGAGTTGCTGGGTTTTGTGCTGCTCGCCCACCCGAGGGCCGCCACCGAACTGAACTGGGAGGTGCTGGACCTGCTGAAGACAGCGGGCCGCCAGGCCGCGGGCTACTTGGCACAAATGCAAGCCACCGAGGCCTTGCTCGAGGCCAGGAAGTTCGAAGCTTTCAACCGCATGTCAGCTTTCGTGGTTCACGACCTGAAAAACATCGTTACCCAGCTCAGTCTGATGATGAAAAACGCAGAACGACTGCGCAACAACCCAGAGTTCCAGCAAGACATGCTGCTCACCGTGGAAAGCTCGCTCGAGAAAATGCGCCGGCTGATGCTGCAGCTGAGAGAAGGTGCCACGCCCGTAGGCACGGGCCACGGGGTGGAGTTGCAGCCTATCGTCAGGCGGCTGGAAACGTTGGCCAGCGCGCAAGGGCGCAATTTGCAGCTGCGCAAGCTCGAACCACTGGCCACACGCGGGCATGAAGACCGTCTGGAGCGTGTGCTGGGGCATCTTGTGCAAAACGCACTGGACGCCACGCCTGCACAAGGCACAGTGTGGATCGGTGTTGAGCGCAGCAGCGGCCAGGTCAAAGTTGACGTGGGCGACACCGGTAGCGGCATGACTGAAGACTTTATCCAGTCACGCCTTTTCAGACCCTTCAGCACCACCAAACACAGCGGCATGGGCATCGGCACCTACGAAAGTCAGCAGTACATCCGCGAGCTCGGGGGCGCCATCAGCGTGCAGAGCAACCCAGGACAAGGCACGGTCATGACCGTGCTCTTGCCGCTGTTTGAAGCCGCTCGCGGTGTCGATTTGCTGCACGAAAGAGCACCATGACTGGGGCGGCCCTCTTGCCACTACCGAACACGTTCAGCGCCGCGGAGAGGGTGGCGTGAGCGCCGCTGGCAGCTCGCCGCTGCTCATCGTTGAAGACGACCTGGCATTGCAAAAGCAGATCAAGTGGTCGCTCGACACCTTTGAGTCGGTTACCGCCAGTGACCGAGAAAGTGCGCTGTTGCAGTTCAAGCGCCACCAGCCTGCGGTGGTGACCATGGACCTGGGTTTGCCGCCAGACCCCGATTCGGTCTCCGAAGGTTTCAAGCTGCTGGAACAGATGCTGGACCTGGACGCCAACGTCAAGGTCATCGTGCTGACCGGCCAGGACGACCAATCCAACGCGTTGCGCGCAGTGGCCATCGGTGCTTACGACTTCTTGGCCAAGCCGTTTGACCCCGATGTACTGAAGCTCACCATCCAACGGGCCTACCGTTTGGCAGAGCTGCAGGCCGAAAACCGCCGCTTGCTCGCACTGCACCAACCTGACGCACTGGGTGGCATGATCACCCGCGACGCCGAGATGCTGCGGGTTTCCCGCCTCATCGAGCGGGTGGCCACCAGCGGCGCCACGGTGCTGCTGCTGGGCGAAAGCGGTACCGGCAAGGAAGTGCTGACCCAGGGTTTGCACACGGCCAGCAAACGCGCCGGCAAGTTCGTGGCCATCAACTGCGCTGCCATACCCGACAACCTGCTGGAAAGTGAACTCTTCGGCTATGAACGCGGCGCCTTCACGGGCGCCGCCAAGACCACGCCCGGCAAGATCGAGACTGCGCACAACGGCACGCTGATGCTGGACGAAATTGGTGACCTGCCCCATGCGCTGCAGGCCAAGTTGCTGCGCTTCTTGCAAGAACGCACCGTGGAACGGCTGGGCGGCCGGCAGGAAATACCGGTTGATGTGCGCGTGGTTTGCGCCACCCACCAAGACCTGAAGACGCTGATCCAGGAAGGCCGGTTTCGCGAAGACCTGTACTACCGCCTGGCCGAAATCGTCGTCAACATCCCACCGCTGCGGGCCCGCGTGGGCGACTCTGTGCTGCTGGCCCACGCCTTCCTGCGGCGCTTTGCGCAAGAACAAAAACGCACCGGCCTGACATTCAACGAAGACGCCTTGCGGGCCATTGAACAGCACACCTGGCCCGGCAATGTGCGCGAGCTGCTGAATGCCACCAAACGCGCTTCCATCATGGCCGAAGGAGAACGCGTGACTTGCGAAGACCTGGGCTTGCCTTCACCGGCCGCGCGCGCGGCCGACGGCGACGTCTCAGACCTGGATTTGCGCACCGTGCGCGAAACGGCAGAACGACAAGCTATCGTCACGGCTTTGGCGCGCAGCAACGGCAACATTGTCCGGGCCGCTGAAATTTTGGGCGTGAGCCGGCCGACGCTGTACGACTTGATGAAGCGCCTGACCATCAAGCAACCCTGAACCCTGCCACTTTGACGTCAAGGTTTGCCCCCTGCGGGGCCCTCCCAGCGCCGGGGCGCCCGCACAGTGGGTGGCCACTGGCAGCACTGGTGCTTTGCACGGGCCTGTTGCTGGCCGGCTGCGGGTTTGATTCGGCGCAAACGCTGGTGGCCTCGGGCAAGGCGTTGAGCGAAAAGCGCGACTATCGCGCAGCAGTGGTGCAGTTCAAGTCTGCGCTGCAAAAGGGCGGCAACTCGGCCGACATTCGTCACCTGCTGGGCAAGGCTCTGCTTGAGGCCGGCGACCCCGCCCAAGGGCTGGTTGAGCTGGACAAGGCGCTGGAACAAAAACCAACACCCGACTGGTTGCTGGCTGACCATGCACGCGCCTTGCTGCAAACCGGTGACCTGAAAAAGCTCACCGCGTTGTACGCAGACACCGTGCTCGGCGACACCACCGCACAGGCATCGTTGAAAGCCTCTCTGGCCAATGCCTGGAGCGCCTTGGGCGAGCGCAAAAATGCCGAAACTGCCGCCACCGCGGCGCTGGCAGCCAGGCCCGATTTCGGGCCAGCGCTGGTTCTGCAGGCCCGTTTGCTGGCCAGCGGTGGGGCAACTGACGAAGCCATGGCCGTGATGGACCAACTGCTGGCGCGCGAGCCTGGGCAACACGAAGCCTGGCACATGAAAGGCGAAATCCTGTGGCACAGCCGGCGCGACCGTGAAGGCGCGGTGCTGGCTTTGAAAAAAGCGCTCGAATCCAAGCCCACGCATCTGGCTTCCCACCTGGCGCTGGTGCAAGTGCAGCTGGCGGCCAAGGACTATGCAGGGGCCCAGGCCGCAGCCCATGGTTTGCGCCAGGCGCTGCCCAATCACCCGCAAGCCACATTTGTAGACGCGCAAGTGGCCTACTTCGAGCGCCAATTCGACCGCGCGCGCGAACTGGTGTTGCAGCTGTTGAAAGGTTCACCCAACCACCAGGGCACACTGCAGCTGGCCGGCGCCATTGAAGGCGAGGCGGGTTCATTGACGATGGCGCAGTACTACTACGCCAAAGCGCTGCAGGTCAACCCCGATCTGCGGCTGGCGCGCCGCAGCCTGGCCCACACCCAGCTGCGCCTGGGCCAACCCGGCCAGGCGCTGGCCACGCTGCAGCCCGTGTTGTTGCGCGGTGGTGGCGCGGCTGACGACTTGGCACTCGCCGGCCAGGCACAACTGCTGCTGGGTGACCCTTCCGCGGCGCAGGCCAGTTTTCAGCGCGCTTCAGGCCTGGCGCCCGACAACGTGCGGGTGCGCACGGCACTGGCGCTGTCGGCGCTGGCGCGCGGCGAAAGCAGCATCGCGTTTGCCGAACTGAACACGCTGACTGCTGAAAGCCCCGACAGCACGGCCGACCTGGCCCTGATCAGCGCCCGCCTGAAGCGACAGGAAGTGGACCAGGCGCTGACCGCTGCGCAAAACCTGCTGCGCAAGCAGCCGCAAAATGCCGCCGCGGCGCACACCTTGGGGCAAGTGCACCTGGCGCGGCGCGACCGCGTGGCCGCCCGCCGGGCTTTTGAACAAGCTTTGCAGATTGACCCGCGCAACTTCAACGCCACAGCCAGTTTGGCGGCACTGGATGTGGCAGACAAAAAACCCGAACAGGCACGGTCACGGTTCAACGAAGCCATCAAGCGCGACCCGCGCAACCACCTGGCCCGCCAAGCGCTGGCCGATCTGCTGCAGTCGCAAGGAGCCCCGGCCGCCGAGGTCATCACCATCCTGACCGATGCCATCAAGGCCAGCCCCAACGAAGCCGCGCCCCGGCTGTGGCTGGTGGGCCGTCATCTGGCCGCCCAAAACCACAAAGAAGCCTTGGTGGTGGCCCAGGACGCGGCCGCAGCCTTGCCCAACGACACCGCGGTGCTGGACGCGCTGGGCCGCGCTCAAGCCGAGTCCGGCGATCGCGGGCAGGCCATCGCCACCTTCAGGCGCCTGGCCAGCACGGACACCACATCGGGTTTGGCCTATGTACGGCTGGCCGACCTCTACCGCCTGGCTGATGACCTGCCCGCGGCCGAAGCCAGTCTGAAAAAAGCGCTGGACATACAACCCGATCTGCTGCCGGCACAACACAGCCTGTTGGAACTGCTGCTGGCAACCAACCGGCACCGTGACGCACTGGACGCCGCCTTGCGGCTGCAAAAGCGCAACCCGGCTCTGAGCACCGGCTACTTGCTCGAAGCCGCGGTGCACCAGCGCCTGCGGGCACCCGATGCTGCCATTGAGGCTTACCGCAAAGGGTTGACCAAGGTGCCTGGAAGTTCTGAGCTTGCCATCGCTTTGCATAAAGCGCTGGTGGCCACCCAGCGCTGGCCGGAGGCCGACCAGCTGGCGACCCAGTGGTCTGCAGGCCACCGCGATGACCTGGCTTTTGACTATCAGCTGGCCCTGGCCGCCATCAGCCGAGGCAACCTGGAAGCGGCCGAGCGTGGTCTGCTGCGCCTGGTGGCACGCCGACCCAACCACGCGCTGGCTTTGAACAACCTGGCCTGGGTGCTGGTGGTGCGCGGCAAGCCGGGAGCCGTTGAGCATGCACGCAAGGCCACCGAACTCCTGCCCGGTCGGCCCACCTTGATGGACACCCTGGCGATGGCACTGGCGGCCAACAAACAAGCGCCAGAAGCCCTTGAATTGCAGAAAAAGGCTGTTACCTTGGCGCCTACCGACAGTGGACTGCGTTTGAATCTGGCCAAAATTGCCGTCCAGACCGGCGACAGAGATCTGGCCCGCAAGGAACTGAAAGCCCTGGAAGCCGCAGGCGCAACCTTGCCTTTACGAGACGAAGTGTTGAAGCTGTTGGCCACACTGTGAGCCCCCTGTCAGCAACACCGTCACACCACAGACTGCCCTCAAGAGGATCCCCATGTTTCGCACCTCACTCATTGTCACCAGCCTGGTGCTGGCGGGCCTGGTCGGCTGTCGCAGCGGCGGCTCTGAAGCCGACCTCACGGCTTCAGCGCGCAGCTACCTGGAGAAAAAAGATCAACGCTCGGCCATCATCCAGCTGAAAAACGTGCTGGCGCAGAACCCCGATGCAGTGGAAGCGCGCCTGCTGCTGGGCCAGGCTTTGCTGATGGACAACGAGCCCGCCGCGGCTTTGCTGGAACTGCGCAAGGCCCAAGAGTTGAAAGCACCCGACGCCCAGTTGCTGCCGCATCTGGCGCGTGCCATGTTGGCAACGGGCGAAGAAGGCAAGGTGATCGATCAGTTTGCCGCCACCAAGCTGGACGACCCCGGCGCCACGGCCGATTTGCTGACCACCGTAGCCACGGCCTACGCGCTGCGCAATGACCCCGCCAAAGCCGCTGAATCCGCCACCGCGGCATTGCTGGCCAAGCCCGGCCACGTGCCGGCCATGGTGATGACGGCACAGCTGCTGGCCGTCAACGGCAAAGCCGCCGAAGCCATCGCCGAGTTGGACCGCGCTTTAGCCGCCGAGCCTAAAAACGAACGCGCCGGTGTGCTGCGTGCCGACCTGCTGTGGCGCGCGCAGAAGGACAAAGACGGGGCCATCAAGGGCTACCGCGCCGTGCTTGAAAACAACCCCAGCTCGATGGGTGCACACACGGCCCTGATAGCCATGCTGGCGGCAGATGGCAAAACTGCCGAGTCCAAAGCCCAGTTTGACAAGCTGAAGGCTGCACTGCCCGATCACCCCGAGACGCTGTACTACGAAGCCCAACTGGCCTTCACCAACAAGGAATACAAGTTGTCCAGGGAGATCACCGACCGCCTGCTGAAGAACCTGCCCAACAACGTGCGCGTGCTGGAACTGGCCGGCGCTGCAGAATTCCGAATGGGGCAATACCTGCCTGCAGAATCGTTCCTGGTGCGTGCGCTCAAGGCATCGCCCAATGCGCTGCTGGCTCGCCAGATGTTGGCCCAGGTGCACTTGCGCAGCGGCCAGCCTGCGAAGGCGCTAGACACGCTGCAACCCGTCCTCACCAGCAAAAAACCCGACGGCGCCAGTTTGGCGCTGGCTGGCGAAGCGTACCTGCAACAAGGCGACAGCAAAAACGCCGACGCGGTGTTCAGCGCCGCCGCCAAGGCCGAACCAGACAACAACCGCGTGCGAACGGCAGTGGCCCTGGCGCAGCTCAACCGCGGCGCGCCCGGCGCCATCGCAGAGCTCGAGACCCTGGCCGCCGGCGACGCCAGCCCGCGTGCCGACATGGCACTGATCTCGGCCCGCCACCGCGCGGGTGACACAGCGGGTGCTCTGAAGGCCATCGACACGCTGGAAAAGAAACAGCCCGACCGGGCTTTGGCGCACGGGTTGCGCGGCCATGTGCTGATGACGCAGAAAGACAACGAAGGTGCACGGCGCAGTTTCGAAATCGCCCTCAGCAAAGAGCCCAGCTACTTTGCTGCCGTGGCTGCTTTGTCTTCACTGGACTTGGCGGCTGGCAAGGCCGACGTCGCACGCAAACGCTTTGAAGAATTTCTGAAGGCCAACCCAAAAAGCCACCAGGCCGCGTTGGCGCTGGCCGAACTGGCGGCCCGCACTGGCGCGCCAGTGGCAGACGTGACGCGCCTGACTCAGGAAGCCGTGAGGGCCAACCCCGACAACCCCGGTGCACGGCTGATCGCCATCGAACAGCTGTTGAATGCGGGCGACCCCAAATCTGCTCTGGTAGCCGCCCAAGAGGCGCTGGTGGTGATGCCCAACAACGTTGACATTGCCGAATCCGTGGGCCGTGCGCAGCTGGCCACTGGCGACGGCCAACAAGCGCTGAGCACCTTCAGGAAGCTCACCGGGCTGCAGCCCAACAACCCACGCCTGCTGATCCGCCAGGCCGAAGCCTATGTGATGCTGAAAGACCTGCCCGGTGCCGAGCAGGCGATCAAAAAGGCGCTGGAAATGAAACCCGACTACCTGCCCGCCAAGCGAGGCTTGGTGACACTGGCCATCCTGGACAAACGTCCGGCTGACGGCCTGGCCGCCGCACGGTCCGTGCAGAAACAGGCCCCCAGCGAAGGGCTGGGCTGGCAGTTGGAAGGCGACGTCGAAGCCAGCCGCCGCAATCTCGACGCCGCGGTGGCAGCCTGGCGCGTATCGTTGCAAAAATCGAAATCGACCGAATACGCTGTCAAGTTGCACAACGCCTTGATGACCGCTGGCAAACGGGCTGACGGCGACCGCTGGGCCGCGGACTGGACCAAAGACAACCCCAAAGACGGCGGCTTCCGTTTTTACCTGGGTGATGCCGCCATGGCGCGCGGCGAAAACGCCGTCGCCGAAGGCCTGTACCGCCAGGTTCTGGAAATCCAGCCCAACAATGCGCTGGCCATGAACAATGTGGCCTGGCTGCTCGTCAAACAGGGCAAACCCGGCGCCACGCAGCTGGCAGAAAAAGCAGTCTCGCTGCTGTCCGACCGGCCGCCATTGCTGGACACCCTGGCCACGGCGCTGGCAGCCGACAACAAAATGGCCAAGGCCATTGAAGCGCAAAAACGCGCCGTCGCACTGGCGCCTGACAACCCGGCAATGCGCCTGGCCCTGGCCAAGCATTATGTAAAAGCAGGTGAAAAGTCCTTTGCGCGCGCCGAACTGGAAACGCTAAAAAAGCTGGGCGACAAGTTCCGGGGTCAGGCCGAAGTGGCTGAGATACTGAAGACGTTGTGAAGACCTGCCGGCGCGGCTTGGTGCGGCTGATGGGCCTGGGCGCGGCCGTGGGCGTGGCCGCGGGCATGGCCGTTTTAGGCGTGCCGGGTTGGGTGGCAGCCCAGGCAGCGGCCAATCAGCCCACACAGCTGCCCTCGATCATCGCCGGCATCAAGCCTTCGGTGCTGCCCGTGGGCACCTTCAACGCCACCGACAGCCCCCGCTTTGGCTTTCGCGGCACCGGTTTTGTGGTTGGTGACGGCACACTGCTGGCCACCAACTTTCATGTGCTGCCCTCCGCAGCCGACCTGGAAGTCGGCCCTGCGCTGATGGTGATGGTGTCGCGCAGTGCAGAGCAAAGCATGTTGCGCCGCGCCCGCGTGGTGGCCACCGACCGCCAGCGCGACCTGGCGCTGCTGAAGCTGGAAGGCCCCGCATTGACACCGCTGCAGCTGGAAGACCCGGGCGCCATCCGCGAAGGCCAATCCATTGCGCTGATGGGTTACCCGATCGGGGGCACGCTGGGGTTTTCAGCCGTCACGCACCGCGGCATCGTGGCCTCGATGACCACGTCGGCCCTGCCTGCGGCCAGCGCACAGTCGCTGGACCCGCGCACCGTGCGCCGCTTGCGCGATGGCAACAACCTGGAAGTTATTCAGCTGGACGCCACCGCCTACCCGGGCAACAGCGGGGGGCCGGTGTTTGACGCCGACACCGGCCGCGTGCTGGGCATCGTCAACCAGGTCTTGGTGCGCGGCACACGCGAAAGCGCGCTCACCAACCCCACAGGCATCACCTACGCGGTGCCCGTGCGTTACCTGATGGAATTACTGAAAGAGGTGCGCTGAAGGCTGCGCTGGCGCGTGGACGGCAGAAGGCTGCTGCCGGCCGCCTGCCCTACACCGTGTTCTGCAGGTACCAAGGCATGGCCGCTGCGATGCCCTGCGCCATGCGGTGCGTGGCGGCATAACCCAGCAGCCGCTGCGCCTTGCTGACGTCGGCCTGGCTGTGGCGCACGTCGCCGCTGCGGAAGTCGCGGAACTGCGGCAACACGCCAGGGTCAACCCCATGGGCCGACAGGTTTTCGCGCAGCAAGCTGAACAAGGTGTTCAGCGTGGTGCGGTCGCCCACGGCCACGTTGTAGACCTGGTTGCGCGCCTCGCCCGCGGCCGCGGTGGCGGCCAGCAGGTTGGCCTGCACGGCGTTGTCGACAAAACAGAAGTCGCGGCTGGTTTCGCCGTCGCCATTGATGAAAACCGTTTCGCCCTTGAGCAACGCCGCTGTCCACTTCGGCACCACGGCGGCGTACGCGCCGTCAGGATCTTGCCTTGGGCCGAAGACGTTGAAATAACGCAGGCCCACCGTTTCGAAACCGTAGGTGCGCGCAAACACATCGGCGTACAGCTCGTTCACAAACTTGGTTACCGCATAGGGCGACAAGGGCTTGCCAATCACGTCTTCCACCTTCGGCAGGCCCGGGTGGTCGCCATAGGTGCTGCTGCTGGCGGCGTAGGTGAAGCTGTGCACCCGCGCGTCGCGTGCGGCCACCAGCATGTTCAGGAAGCCGGTGATGTTGGCCGCATTGGTGGCCAGCGGGTCTTCGATGCTGCGCGGCACGCTGCCCAACGCGGCCTGGTGCAGCACGCAGTCCACACCCACGCAAGCACGTTGGCAGTCGGCAGCGTTGCGGATGTCGCCTTCGATGAAGCTGAACCGCGCCCATTGTTCAGGTGACACCAGCGTCTGCACCTCGTCCAGATTCTTTCTGTGACCGGTGGCAAAGTTGTCCAAGCCCACCACCCGCTGGTCCAGCTTCAGCAGGGTCTCCAGCAGGTTGGAGCCGATGAAACCAGCAACACCCGTTATCAACCAGGTTTTGGGGGCCTTGGGCAGCGCGGTCAGCAGTTGCTGGTAAGGAGTCATGGCGTCGTCATCTCAAGCAAGCAGAGCAATGCAGCAACGCGAAAGAGCCGATGCTGGCAAAGCTTGAATTTTTGCATGGGGCACCCCCTGCAACACGGCAGCCCAGGCGGTTACGCGCTGGCAAAAAAGCAGCTTTTCACGCACACCGCGCCCCCCGTGCGAATGGGCACCGTGCGGGCTGGTGCAGGCATTCACCGCAGCCGATTGAGGGGCTACAGGCTCCTGATGGAGAGTCAGATTTTTGCCCCTGTGGCGCAGGTCGGTCCTACGGGCGCTCTTCGCTCAAGGCCAACCAGCGGTCGCGCAACTCGCGCTTCAGCACCTTGCCGATGGCACTGCGCGGCAGTTCTGGCACCACCCGCAGCGCGCTCAAGCGCTGCGTTTTGCCAACCTGCGCGTTGGCCCAAGCGCGCAACGCTTCGGCTGCATCGGGTGATGTGTCCACGCCGGCGCGCAACACACAAAAGGCCACCGGCGTTTCGCCCCATTCGGCGCTGGGCACACCCACTACGGCCACATCGGCCACGCTGGCGTGCGCGCGCAGCACGGTTTCCAGGTCGCTGGGGTAGATGTTGAAACCGCCGCTGATGATCATGTCCTTGCGGCGGTCTTGCAGCACCAAGAAACCGTCGTCGTCAAAATGGCCCACGTCGCCGGTGCGGATGTAGCGCCGGCTTTCAGCATCAAACCACTCGGCTGCAGCCGTCAACCCGGGCTGCTTGTGGTAACCCGCCATCATGCCGGGCGAACGCCCCACCACTTCGCCGCTGCCGGCGCTGGCACCACTGGGGCGGCGAGCAATCTCCACACCCTCTTCGTCGATCAGCCGGGTGTCGTGGCCCGGCGCTGGCTGCCCCACGGTGTGCAACTTGTTCGGGTGCAGGTGCGCGTGCAGGATGCAGGTGCCGCCGCCTTCGGTCAGGCCGTAGAGCTCGGTCAGCCCGCCCGGCCAGCGCCGCAGCACGTCGGCTTTCAGTTCGGCATGAAAAGGCGCGCTGGTGCTGAACTTGTGCTGAAACGAAGAAAGGTCAAAACGGTCGAAGTCGGCATGCGCCATCAAACGCCGGTACTGCACCGGCACCAGCATGGTGTGCGTGGCGCGGTGCTGCTGCGCCAGTTGCAGGTAACGCAGGGCGTCAAACTTGGGCATCAGCACGATGCAGCCGCCACAGGCCAGCGTGGGGATCACACACACCAGCGTGGTGTTGCTGTACAGCGGCGTGGCCATCATCGTTACCGTGTCGGTGCCGTAACCCGAGAAACTGGCGCGCTGAATGTGCGCCCAACGCATCGCGTGTGGCTGCACGATGCCCTTCGGCGTGCCGGTGGTGCCTGATGAATAGATGATGTTGAAGGGCCAGGCCGGGTCTATGGCCACCGGCGCGGGGTGGCTGCCCGGCGCGGCCAGCCAGTGGTCAAGCGCTTTGCGCGTGTCTGGTGCCTGCATCAGCACCACCGTGCAGGTCGCCGGCCAGGGCACGGCGCGGTCGGCAGTGGCCGCATCCACAAACACCAGCCGCGCGTCGGCATCTCGCGCCATGTCGGCCAACTGCGCCGCCGTGCTGCTGGGCGCCAGCGGCGCCACCACCAGGCCTGCGCGCAGTGCACCCAGGAACAGCGCCACGTAGGCGCAAGAGGCTTCGGCACACACCGCCACGGCATCACCCGGGCCCAGCCCCTTCTGCTGCAGCGTGGCGGCCACGCGGTTGGCCAACCCGTCCAACGCGGCGTAGCTCAGGCGTTCATCGCCCAGGCACAGCGCCAGCGCTTCGGGCTGCTGGCGCGCGTGCCCGGCCACCATCGACGGCCAGTCCTGGAAGGGCAGTGTGTCGGCCGCATCCGGGGCCTGCGGGGTGTGCATCGGCATGTTCATAAGCCAGCACTGTAAGCGCAGTGCGCACGCCAACCAAGGCGCCGAAAAAAGCGCTGAAAAGACCGCGGCCCATGGTCGAGCGCCGCAGCTTTACATCTTGCCCTTCCACGGCACCAGCTTGCGCTCCACCCAGCGCATGAACAGGTCAAACAGGTAGGCCACGACGCCGATCACAAAGATGCCCATGATGACGATGTCGGTGCGCAGGAAGTTGGACGCGTTCAGCACCATCTGCCCCAGGCCGACGTTCGCGGCCACCATCTCGGCGGCCACCAGCGTGGTCCAGCCGAAGCCGATGGCGATGCGCATGCCGACCAGAATTTCCGGCAGCGCCGAAGGCAGGATGACATGCCTGATTACCTGCCCGTAACTGGCGCCCATCGAGTACGCGGCGTTGATCTGTTCGGGCGCCGCACTCTTCATGCCCGACCGCGCGGCCAGC
>JANNMQ010000893.1:0-2783 GCA_031398045.1 Rubrivivax sp. | reverse complement strand
ACGGGCGTTTGGTCTGGATGCCCGGCACCGTAGAGGCCAGCGAGTTTCTGGGCGCCTGCACGCGCTACCGCGTGCGCGTGGGGGCACACAGCCTCTTGGTCGACCACCCGCACCACATGGGCCTGGGCCGCGTGGCGGTGGGCTGCGCGGTCAGCCTGGGGCTGGAAGCGTCACAGCTGCGGTTGTTTGCGGCTTGACGCGCGGGCTGCGGTCGGCAATTTGTACCCACGCTGCTAGGCCGCAGCCAGCAGCGTGGAGAACAGCGGGTCGTGGCGGGTGCGGGGCCGGTAGGCGCCAACACGGCGCGCAATCTCGGCGATGTGCTCGGGCGTGGTGCCACAGCAGCCGCCGGCAATGTTCAAAAAGCCGGCCTGGGCAAATTCGGCCAGCAGCCGGCCAGTCACGTCGGGCGTTTCGTCGAAACCGGTTTCGCTCATCGGGTTCGGCAAGCCGGCGTTGGGGTAGCAGCTGATGTAGGTGTCGCCCGCCACCTTGGCCAGCTCTTCGATGTAAGGGCGCATCACCGCCGCACCGAGTGCACAGTTCAAGCCCACAGCCAATGGCTTGGCGTGGCGCACGCTGTTCCAGAACGCGGCCACGGTCTGGCCGCTCAAGATGCGGCCCGATGCGTCGGTGACGGTGCCGCTGATGATGACCGGTAGACGCTCGCCGCTGTCTTCCATCAGCTCGTCCAGCGCAAAGATGGCCGCCTTGGCATTCAAGGTGTCGAAGATGGTTTCCACCAGAAACAGGTCGCAGCCGCCTTCCAGCAAACCTTCGGCCTGTTCGCGGTAGGCCGCGCGCAGTTCGTCAAAACTGGTGTTGCGCGCGCCGGGGTCGTTCACGTCGGGGCTGATGCTGGCGGTGCGCGGGGTGGGGCCCAAAGCGCCGGCCACAAAGCGGGGCTTGTCGGGTGTGCTGTAGGCGTCGGCCGCCTGGCGTGCGATGCACGCCGCAGCCACGTTCATTTCGCGTGCCAGGTTGCCCAGCCCGTAGTCTTCTTGGGCGATGGATGTGGCACCAAAGGTGTTGGTCTCTATCAGGTCGGCGCCGGCAGCCAGATACGCGTCGTGAATGGCGCGGATGACATCAGGGCGTGTCAGCACCAGAAGGTCGTTATTGCCCTTCAGGTCTTTGGGGTGTGAAGCCAGACGCTGACTGCGAAAGTCGGCCTCGGTGAGTTTGTAGCGCTGGATCATCGTGCCCATGGCGCCGTCGATGATGGCGATGCGCTCGTGCAGGATGCGCGCCAGTGCGCCGCCGCGGGTGTAAGGCTGCTCTTTTTTCATGGCCGGATTGTAGAAACTTCGACTGCAGCGTGGGGTCAGCATGGCGCTTCTGGCGCCAGCAGCGCGGGTTTGCTTCAGCCTTGGTGGCCGGCCGGAGCCGTTGCGACCGGTAGGGGGTCAGCCGTTTTTGCTGGCAGGTCGGCCAGGGACTGCACCGGCTGGTTGAGCAAGGAATGTGATTCGCGTGCCAAGGTGTCCAGGTGGCGCCGGCTGCGCTTTCCGCGCCGCTCTTGCCGGCGCTGCTCTTGCCTGCGCAACCGCAGGTCCAGCATCAGCAGCGACCACACCAGCGGCACCATCACACCCAGCACCAGGCACAACAAGGATGAAGGTACTTCGGTGCGGAACACAGAACCCACTTGCGCCGGCAGGTTGGTGCCGGCCATCAACATCTGCTGGCCTGACAGCACCGTCATGCCCATCAGCAGCGCAGCACTCAGGCGCCACATGGTGCGCCGGTGCCCGTTGCGGGAGGTTTCTGAAAATGCCATCAGCAGCGCCAACCACATGCCCACCACGCTCGTAACAGCCGCCACGATGCCCGCTTCGTAACGCCAGGTGATGCCGGGGCTGAAGCCGGCTGCGTACACCCAACCTACCGGCATCAGCACGGTGACCGTACCCAGTATCAGGCCCCCCAGCAACACGGCAGGCCAGCGAACGCTGCTGCCCAGCAAGGCCAGCGCAGGCCAGAAAGCGAGGATGGAACCCAGCCACAACAAGGGCGCATCGCGAAACCGGTAGCCCAGCGGGAAGGGCAATGCCTCGGCCGACAGCGCCAGTACCACCGCGGTGGTGAAGCCCGTGCCCAGCACAGCCGCACTGATGAGGGTGGCCAGCCAGTTCTTGCGCAGCGTGGGCGTCAGCTGCGCTTGCCGCAGCCAGCCCTGGCAGATGCTGGCGGTCATGATTGCCGATATGGCCGCCAAAAACCACATCAACAACGACGAGTCGGCAACAGCGGAAACAGCAGTGGCGTTCATGCGAATCGGTCAAGTCGGTTAACGACCACGATGATCGCATTGCCAGGCGGCGCTGGTCGACGGCCTTAACCCTGGCCTGGGGGGTTTCAGCGACGCTGGCGCGGGTTTGGTGTGGTTTTTGGCAACTCCGGGTAGACCCGCTGCAGCAAGCTGTATAAAAAATCAGCAGGGCCAGCTGACCAGGTGGGCTTCAGCGGTGGGTCGAAGGCGGGTGCTGCTCAGCGCTGAAAGCCGATGCCACGACGCTGCCGCACCTCGGGTTTCACTTTGTGTTCACCTTCCAGTTGGCATAAAAACTCGTCGGGTTCCAGCGTTTGCGCCAGTATTTCAACCTGCCGCTGCACGGCTGCAAAGTCGCCCGGCACCAGCAGGTCCAAGCTGGCCAGTCGGCTGCGCTGTTCGTCGGTCAGTGCAGCGGCCTGGCCGTGCAACGCCTCGGCCACAAACATGCGCAGCCGCTGCTCGGCCGTCAGCGGCTGAAAACGCACCTTGAAGGTGAAGCGCCGCAGCG
>JANNMQ010000862.1:0-2718 GCA_031398045.1 Rubrivivax sp. | reverse complement strand
TGGCCGATGGCACGCTGCTGCTGGCCACGGTGGCGCGCACGCTGGGCCTCGGCTCGGGCGCCGATGCCGACCTGCCGGCACTGGCGCGTGCGCTGGCGCCGCTGCATGTGCTGCTGGTGCTGGACAGTGTGGAACACATCGCCGACGGGGTGGCCGCACTGGCCGCGGCGCTGCTGGCCCAGGCGCCCGGGGTGCGTTTGCTGGTCACCAGCCAGCTGCCGCTGCGTCTGGTTGCCGAACAGGTGCAGCCGCTGGGGCCGCTGGCTGTGCCCTCTGAAAGTGATGACGGCGCCGACAGCGCCGCGGTGCAGCTGTTGACGCTCAGGGCGCGCCAGCGCCAGCCTGGCTTGTTGTGGGACGCGCAGGCTGCGGCGCATGCCGGCAGCATCTGCCGGCTGCTGGATGGGCTGCCGCTGGCGCTGGAACTGGCGGCAGCCCGGGTGCCTCTGCTGGGTTGGGCGGGCGTGCATGCGCGCCTGGGCGAGCGCCTGGCGCTGCTGACCAGCGGTGACCACGGCGCGCCGCAACGCCAGCGCACGCTGCGCGCGGCGCTGGCCTGGTCGTGCGCCCTGCTGCAGCCGCATGAATGGCGGCTGCTGCAGCACCTGTCGGTGTTTGCCGGTAGTTTCACGCTGCAAGGTGCCGGTGTGGTGGCCGGCATCAGCGATGAACTTGAACTGCTCGACACGCTGGACGGCCTGCTGCAACACGCGCTGCTGAGCGTGGCCGAAACCGCGCCCACGCCACGCTGGCGCCTGTTTGACAGCGTGCGCAGCTATGCGGCCGAAGCCCTGCGCGACCAGGGGCTGTACCAGCAGGCATTGCAAAACCTGCTGCAACACCAGTCGGCCCTGTTTGAACAAGCCGACCGCGAGCTGGCTACGGTTTACCTGCTGCCTTGGCTGCGCAGTCTGCAGCCCGAAGTTGACAACCTGCGCGGCGCCTTGACGGCGGCGCTGCCGATGCCCACGTTGCGGGTGCAGACGCTGCGTTTGTTCTGCGCCAGCGCGCAGTACCGTTCGCGTTCGGGCTGGGTGCGCGACCTGCGGCGTGACCACGCCGTCATCTCAGGGTGGCCGCAGCAAGCATGGAGCCCGGCGCAGCAGGCCGCCTACGACCTGGCCCTGGGCCACCTGAGTGCTAACGCGCAGATGTTGCCGCCAGCGTTGGGCCTGGCCAGCGTGCGCCGGGCGCAGCAGGTTTTTGAGGAGACCTGCGACGCATGGTCGCTGTACACGGCGCTGAACCTGGAAGCTGGCCTGCTGCTGCGCCTGGGGGCGCCGCACGAAGAGCGCAGGGCCACGGTGGCGCGCATGCAAGCGTTGCACGGCCCCGACTGGGGCCCTGCCGAGCGCCGCCAAGGCGCCTGGCAGGCCGTGCAGTTGCAGCGTCAGCGGGGTGACGATGGGGCTTATGAAGCGGCTGCCACCAGCTACCTGGCCACGGCATCTGCACTGGGCGACACCCATGGCACCTGGGTGGCGGCCCAGGTGCTGGCACAGATAACGGCCGCGCGCGGCCAATTTGAACAGGCTGTTCTGCTGCTGGAACGTACCGCCTCAGCCATGCGGGCCGAAGGCCAGTTGCGGCAAAACACGGCTGTGCTGGCGCAATGCGCGCTGCTGCGGCTGACACGCAGCGCCGATGCGGCCACGCTGGCGCTGCTGCACGAAGCCCTGCAGGCGCTGGCTGCCGAGGGCAAGCTGTGGTGGCTGGCCGATGCACTGGCCTGGGTGCCGGCACAGCGCGGTGAATGGCCCACCGCCATCCGCCTGCAGGCCTGGGCCGACGCGCTGGTGCAGCAGCGCGGCGAAAAGCGCGGGCCGCTGTTCGAGGCCGTGCGCCGGCATTGGGACACCGTGCTGAACCAGCACGCCCAGGCAGCAGCCTTGCGCGCCAGCTGGCCTGGCCACAGCGGCCTGGACGAGTCTGCGGCGCTGGGCTTGGTGTTTGGTGCCGCCTGGGGCGGCGCTGCGGTGACTGACGGCGGCAAGGTACAAGCAGCAGCAGCAGGCGCGGGCACAGGCGCAGACGCCGACGCAGAGGCCCCATGGGCAGCACCGGCACTGCGCTATCGTGCTGCGCATGGTTGACACCACTTTTTTCTGGCACGACTACGAAACCTTCGGCCGCGTGCCGCGCCGCGACCGCCCGGCGCAGTTTGCTGGTGTGCGCACCACCGCCGATCTGCAGGAGATGGGCGACCCGGTGATGATGTATTGCCAGCCTGCGCCCGACACGCTGCCCGACCCGGAAGCCGTGCTGCTGACCGGCATCCTGCCGCAGACGGCCTTGGCCCAGGGCCTGCCCGAACACGCTTTTGCATCGGCCATCGAACGTGAACTGGCGCGCGACGGCACCATTGGCGTGGGCTACAACAGCATCCGCTTTGACGACGAGGTGACACGCTTCCTGTTCTGGCGCAACCTGATCGACCCCTACGCACGCGAGTGGCAAAACGGCTGCGGGCGCTGGGACCTGCTCGACGTGGTGCGCTGCACCTGGGCGCTGCGGCCCGAAGGTTTGCAGTGGCCGGTGCATGAAACCGGCGACTTCAAGGGCCGGCCCTCGTTCAAGCTGGAACACCTGACCGCCGCCAACGGGCTGGCCCATGCCGCAGCGCACGACGCGCTGTCTGACGTGCGTGCCACGCTGGCGCTGGCACGCCTGGTGAAACAACAGCAGCCGCGGTTGTGGGACTTCTGCCTGAAGCTGCGC
>JANNMQ010000826.1:0-10827 GCA_031398045.1 Rubrivivax sp. | reverse complement strand
GCTGGCCGGCCAGGCGCAGGTGCACGGTGTGGACCTGGACGCCTCGGCGACGCCGCTGGTGCAGTAAGCCGCACAGTAGGCCGCGCATGACTGCCAAGGAGGTGCCCGTGCCCGACGAACTGCTCCAGCGGCTGCAGCGTTTCCAGACCGACGCCTTTCCGCTGCACCGCACACACTTCAAGCATCTGGTCGACGACGGCCAGCACCCGCTGACGCTGTTTATCGGCTGCAGCGACTCGCGGCTGGTGCCTTATCTGCTGACCGGGGCCGGCCCCGGCGAATTGTTTCTGGTGCGCAACGTGGGCGCCTTCGTGCCGCCGCACGACCAGAGCCAGGGTTTCCATGGCACCGCCGCGGCGATCGAATTTGCAGTGCTCAACCTGCAGGTGCGGCGCATCGTGGTCTGCGGCCACAGCCACTGCGGCGCCATCCGCGCGTTGTACGGCGAAGTGCCAGCCGAAGCGAAGAACCTGGTGCAGTGGCTGGAACTGGGGCGCGAAGCGGCGCTGCCGGTGGCCGAGCCCGGCCCCGATGTGCTGCGCCGCACCGAGCAACGTGCCGTGGTGCTGCAGCTGGAGCGCTTGATGGACTACCCGATGGTGCGTGAACGGGTGGAAGCCGGCACGCTGGCGCTGCACGGCTGGCACTACGTGATCGAGGACGGCGAGGTGCATGTGTTCGACGTGCAGCGCGGCGGTTTCGTGCCGGCTGCACAGGCCGACAACGCCGGCACCGGGCCCTACCTGCCGCACACGCAACAGCTGGCAACCGAGCGAGCGGTCGATGTTGCCGGGTCAGGGCTTGCATCCGCGGTCTCGGACGACGAAGATTCGACCAGGCTCTGAAAGGGTGACCATGGCTCAAGTGCATGCCGCATCAGGCGACGTCATCGATCTTCAACCGCTGGGTGAGGCATTCGCCGCCAGCGTGACCACTGCGATCATCAAGTCAACGCAGCTGGAGTTGGTGCGTCTGGTGTTGCCCAGCGGCAAGGGCATGCGCGAACATCGCGTGCAGGGTGAAATCACCGTGCTGTGCATCGAAGGCCTGATCGCGATCACGACGCCAGGCCAGACGCGACAGCTCGTAGCCGGTCAACTGGTGCTGCTGGCAGCTGGTGAGCCGCACGCCTTGCAGGCGCTGGCAGACTCCACGGCGCTGCTGACGATCTGCCTGGCGGCGCCGGCTTGAAGCTTCAGGTCAGTGCTGGTTGGCCTATGGCAAAGTAAGCTGCGGCCAACGGGTGATCCCGACGGCCATGAAGCCACGCATGCGCCCCATGAGCGCTGTGCGTGCCGCTGAACTCTCCGCCCCAAAGCCAACGATGGGGCTGCCCACCCACTCAGGGCACGTTGATCAGGTAGCCCGTCACCATCATCAGGGCGCCGCCCGACATCGTGTCGCCCGAGCCGTTGACATGGTAGACGCCACGCGGGGTCTCGCCGGCACCGAAGTAAGCCAGCACCGCGTGGTTGATGAAGATGCGCCCGCCCAGTGCGCTGTTCGGCCCTCTGACGCCCGTGAAGGGCAGCGTGGCATAGGCCGAACCGCCGAAGCTGGACTGCAAGAAGCCATTGGGAAGCGTGCCGGCCGCCGTGTCGACATAACCGGCGATGTGGGTGATGACCAGCCGCTTGCCCGCAGGCACCGTGCTGAAATTGAAGCTGCAGACCGTCGTGCCGCGGCAGGACAGATCGGACAAGGTTTCCTGGTAAGGGTTACGCGCCGGCTCGTCGATCGATTGCACCAACGCAGCGCGGGTCTGCGCCAACGCTGGCGATGCGCCCAGGCTCAGCGCAGCGGCAGTAACCGCCAGTGCAAACGGCAAGGCTTGAAGTGCAGCGAGTATTGGTTTCATCATCATGCTCCATGGCAGGTTGGGTTCGAGGTCTGGGACAGAACAAGGCGGCGTCGGCCGGCCCACACCGCCGCGCACGCGGCGGTCAGCACCAGGGCCGCGCCACCGGGTTCGGGCAGGCTGGTGGTGTTGGGCAGCGTGACAGTGAAGTTGTAACTACCGTCACCAAAGAAGTTCGGGCCACCCAGGGCGGTGAAGCCATCGGCCAGCACCCCGCTGCCCAGGTTTTCGGCGCGTGACAGGTTCTCGAAAACGCCAATGGCCAGCGTGTAAGCACCAGCGCTCAGCAGCACGTCTTGCGAGAAGTCACCGCCCACGCTCAGCGCGTGCAGGTAGTTCGATTCACGAAAAGTGGCGGTGGCCCGATCGGTACCGCTGAAGAGCGTGAAGTAAGGATCGATGCCACCCAGCGCAAAACCGGTGCTGGCAACGTTGACTCCACCGCCCACGGCGACGTCAATCCCATACAGCACCACGTTGTTGGCGGTTGCCAGAACGTCGGTGAACTGCGCTGCGCCCATGTCCGATGCCACAAGTGCCGTGTTGGTGGGATCGCCGAGCGAGCCACTCAAGTTGACGACTGCTGCCAGCACTGGCGCGGCGAGCATGCCCAAAAGCGGCACGGCCAGTCGTCGAAGGGATCTGGTGAACATTTTGGATACTCCACTCGGGATCGTTTGCTGCTCGTCCATTCTGATTGCGAAGAGCCACTGCAACAAAGGCGTCCCACGCTTCATTCAGGGGGTAGCCAGATCCGCCGAAAGGGGCCCTGTCGCGCTTCGCGTGGCCCAGGAACACCGGTAGCACACGCCAAGCACAGCCAGCGAGGGCAACCGCAGCCCATGCGTCGGCGCCTCACCCGGCCGCAACACCTCGGCCACGGCCGTCGGCGCCGACGCACCGAGCCGCAGAATGGCGGCGCCGTGCTGGCGGCAAACTTCGACACGGGCAGCGCCTGTACCAGAGCGGCGAGTTGCCGGTCGACTGGTTGAGACGACCTTGGTGTCGCTTCGTGCTCGAGGTCGGCGCAACGAGATGTCAACAAGCTGCCTGCGGCGTGGGAACTCAGTCCTCACGGTTCGGGTTGCGCAGGGCGCTGACACCGCATCGGCTCGCGCTGGCGCATTGGGGCGCGGGACGCTACGAGCTCGCGCGCGAATGGGGCAGGCCGCCGCCAACAGCACACCCACGCCGGTCTGGCCACGGATCCACGTTGCGGCGATGCACCGCTTGGGAAATATCTCAGAGGCGCGGCAGGCCTCTGCTGAATTCGCCACGAGCCATCCGAGCTTCACGGCGGCGCAGATGTTGCCCAACGGCAAGGGCATGCGCGAGCACCATGTGCAGGGTGAAATCACCGTGCTGTGCATCGAAGGACTGATCGCGATCACGACGCCCGGCCCACACCCGACAGCTTGCCGCCTGTCAGCTGGTGCTGCTGGCGGCCGGCGAGCCGCACTCCTTGCTGGCACTGGATGACTCCAAGGCGCTGCTGACGATCTGCCTTGCGGTGCCGACTTGAATCAGCACGGAATCAGAGCTTTTAAGTCATCGCCAGCGGCGTCTTCTTCGCCGGTGGGGCGAAGTGGGCGTCGATGCAACGCAGTTCGTCGGCGCTCAGTTGCAGGTCGGCTGCAGCCAAGTTGTCTCGCAGGTGCTGCTCTTTGACCGCTTTGGGGATGGCCACCACACCGGGCCGAGACATCACCCAGGCCAGCGCGATCTGGGCTGCGCTGCAGCCGCGCTCAGCGCCTATCCTTGCGAGCAGCGGCTCGGCCGCGGTGCGCCCCTGGTCGATCGGGGTGTAGGCCATCAGCGGGATGTGGCGCGCTAGCAGCCAGGGCAGCAACTCGAACTCCGGACCGCGTTCGCTGAGGCTGAAGTAGACCTGGTTGCAGGCGCAGGCCCCCTGGCCTTCACTGTCACCCGGCGCGATGCGCGTCAGCGCCTGCATGTCGTCGGTATCGAAGTTGCTGACGCCCCAGTGGCGGATCGCGCCGGCCGCCGCCAGTTGCTGAAAACCGTCCACCGTGGCCTGCAGTGCATGCGCACCGCGCCAATGCAGCAGGTAGAGGTCGATCTGGTCCAGACCCAGCCGCAGACGGCTGCGCATGCAGGCGGCTACCGTGCCGCTGTGGCTGGCGTTGTCCGGCAGCACCTTGCTGACGATGAACAGCTCGTTGCGTCGCACGTCACCGGCACGCAACGCGTCGGCCACCGCGCGGCCGACCACCTCTTCGGCGCCGCCATCGCCGTACATCTCGGCGCTGTCGATCAAGCGGTAGCCAAGCTCGATCGCCCGCCGCACTGCAGCGATCTCGGCTGCGCGTGTGGCGCTTGACTCACCCATGCGCCAGGTGCCAAGGCCCAGCACCGGTATCGACGTGGCATCGGGTAGGCTGACAAGACGCATCCAGGTCTCCGGGAGTTGCAGCGCAGCAGCGCCCTGGTCGCGGGCCGCGCGCATCAAGGCGCGCTCAATGCTCCCGCATGCCGGCCAGACTCAGCGCCGCGCTTGCGGCGTTCATCGAACTGCCGCATCGCTGAATTGTCGCTCGGCAAGTGCTGCCATTGCGCAATCGTTGCGCTCGGCGTGGTCGAGCACCGGGACGTGGCACCCAAGTTGAAATTAAGAGGCGCAACAAGTCAAGGCGCGATGAAGGCGTTTTCGAAAGCCCACTTCAACACCGTGCACTGGTAGCTGTTGTTGCCCAGGTAGTTGCCACCCGCCGAGTTGGCCACCATGGCGACCTGCACGCCGTTGAAAAATTCCATGTAACACGCATCCAGCGGGCCGCTGACGGTCAGGTCACCACCATGGCTGCGGTAATTGCCGTACAGGCCTTTGCTAAAGCCGTAAACGGGATTGGTGGGGTCATGCCAGCCCAGGTAATTGAAGTCCATCAGCTGGCGGGCGGCGGGCGACAAGATCAAGTTGCTGAAGCGGCGAAAAGCCATCACGCCCAGCAGTTCCACGCTGGACAGATACCAGCCACCGCTGCCACAGCGCGTGATCCAGTCACCAGGCTGGATGCCCGCCGCCCCGTTGGACGGGAACGGGTACGACAGCGTCGGGTTCGGGTCGCTGGCGACACAGCCGCCCTGCACAAAGCCGGTGGGTGCAAAGGCGAGATCGCGCACCGTTTCGATGTACAGCCCGGCGATGACTTCGTCAAAAGAAGCAAAGGGCACCAATGCAGCAATGTTGTCGACGCCATCGCTGCCATAACGCAAGTAAGGAATCACGACACGGAACATCGCGAAGTTGGCGTTTTGGTAAGTCGTGACCAGTTTGTCAGCAGCAGAGATGCCGGCTGCCGCGTAGTTCTGCAGGTCGGCATATTGATAGCTGGTGTTCAGGTTCGCATTCAGGCCGCTGCGATGGGTGAGCAGTTCACGGAACGACAACTGCGGACCGGCAGGCACCGGCCCGATGCCCGCACCCAGCACCCAACTGGCCGGCAGCCAGGGGGCAATTGGGCTGTCCACCGACACATTGCGCTGCTCCAGCAACCGCAGTAGCACCATGGCGGTGATGGTTTTGCTGATGCTGGCGATGTTGATCTCTTTGCTGGCCACCTGCGACGTGTTGGGCGGGTCGGCGTCGGTGCGGGCCAGGCCGGTCAAACCTAACCCGCTGGCGCGTGCCAGCGCACCGTTGTGGCCTATGGCGTACTGATAACCCACCGTCTGCGGGCCGAAAGCATCGTTGAGATTCGACTCGAAGCGGTCCATGTTGAAGACCGGGATGGCGCCAACCGTGATGCCCAGGCCGAACGAACCGAAGGCTTGCAGGTGCTGGCCGGCCTGCAGCAGAGCCAGCCCCTGCTGCAGCGCATGGGCAGCGGCGTTCAGGCGCTGTCCGTCGACGCCGCCGTTGCGTGCACGTTGCAGCCCGTCTTCGGCCAGTCGCGCCGCAACGGCTGTGAGGTCGTGCAGCACCTGCGTGGCCCAGATGGCCTGCGGGCTGTGGCGCTTGAGCGTGGCGCGTGCGCTCGTCATCAAGCGCACGGCCTTTTCGAGCAGGCGCAAAGCGCTGGCGAAATCGGTGTGAACTTGAACCATCTCGGTGTGCGACTCAGCAGCAGCCTGGCGCGACAGGCGCGCCAGGCGGGCAAAGGCCTGCTCGTGCGGCGCTGCAGTTGATTGCGGGGCAGCATGGGCGGCCAGCCACCGATCCATGGCCTGCAGCGTCAGTTGCAGGTCGTCCCAGGCCATCATCGCGCCAACCGGTACGGTCGGAGGGTCAGCCAGTTGTACAGGCTCGATGCTGGATCGTCCGGTGCGCAGCGTGAGCGCCACACGCCGAGCGGTTTCTTCGACCGAATGTGACCGGTCGCCATGCTTGACGGATGCACTGCGGGGTGCCCGGTCGGACGCACGGTCGGACGCACGGTCGGGCGCAGCAGTGGCCGCTGCAACGGCTGGCGCCAAAGGCCACAAGCAGCCAAGCACCACCAGCAACGCTGCGGTGGACCAGGCCCACGCTACAGTGGGCAAAGCCCACGGGGCCGACTTTGGGTGCGGGGCCGCCTGGCTGTGGCCAATGCCAAAACAGCGACCGTGCTTGCCGGTATCGATTGGTTTCATGATTCGAGTCCTGGTGGTGTGACGCCCTGACGTTAGGCACCGGTGCAGGCCAAGTCTTGACACCACTCTGACATTTTTCTGATATCCGCAGGCTGCAGCTGCGGGCCCGGGGGTCAAGACGGGCTGGGCTTGGCCGATGGTGGCGTGGCGGGCACGGGCTTGCGTATGGTGCGCTGGTGCTGCCACTGGCTCAGCAACAGCTGGGCAGATGCAAAGTCGACGGTTGCCCAGTCGTCGCTGAAGCACGCGCACAAGGGCGCCAGCAAGTCAACGCCGCGTTGCGTCTGGCCTCCCTGTGCCCACAGTCGGGCCAGGCTGATGGCGGCGCGCAGCTCAAAAGCGCGCGCACCTTGGTGGCGCGCGACTTCCAGCGCACGCTGGAAGTGGGTCGAAGCTGCATCGATGGCGCCAGGCGTCGCTGCTTCGGCAAGGCTGACCTCGCCCATCACGCGGTGCACTTCTGCTGCGACGTAGGCGTTGCCATTGCGCGATGCCATGCTGAGTGAATCTTCAAGGGCCCGCCGCGCGGTGCCGGTCAAGCCCGCCCCCAGGCAGGCCTGCGCGTACAAACACAGGAAGTCCGTGACGCCCAATTCGGCGCCCATGGCAGCAAAAGCAGCAATGGCGCTGGCCATAGCGGCTATGCCTTGTTGCTGCCCGCCTTGCCGGCTGGCGATCAAACCCTGCGAAAACTCGCTCCAGATGCGCCAAAAAGGCAGGCCGTGCTCGATGCTCAAGACCATTTGCTGGCGCGACAAATCCAGCGCCCGTGCGGTGTCACCATGCAAGCGGTAGACCCAGCAAACGAAGCCCAGCGTGTAGGCTTTTGAATGCGGGCTGTCGCCCTGGCCCGCCAGCAGCAGGGCTTCTTCGCAGCGTGCCACGGCTTGTGCAGGGTGTCCGGTGTAGCACAGTACCAAAGCCAGATAAGCCACCACACGCGGCGCTTCGCGCTGGCGCAGTGCGTCTGACTTTGGCAACGGCAGCGCCAGTGCTTGTTCCAGGTGGCCGCGCGCCGAACGGTAGTCGCCCCTGTGCATGCAGGTCTGGCCAAGCTTGGCATGGGCATCAAACACTCGGCTCAGGCTGCCGCTGCTTTGTGCGTGCAGCATCAACTCCTCGGCCAGGCGCTGTGCGTGCGCCAAATCGGCGCGGATGAACGCAACATTCCAAAGGCCTTTCAACGTGCGCACCAGCTCGCCTGGCTTGCCGCAGGCGCGGCACAGCACCAACGCGCGTTGGTACGTTGCGGCCACTTCGTGAGAGGCATAACCGCGCGTCACCATCTGGGCCGCACCCAGCGACAGCAGCAAGTCAAGTTCGACACGGTCGCGGCGGTCGTGGTGGTCGTCACGACCGGCCGGGTGCAGCTGCAGCAGGCTCAAAGCATGACCAAGCGAGTCCACGCCCTCTTGGTAGGCCCTGCGCGCCAGCGCCGATGTGGCGGCCAACTGCAAGTAGCGAATGCTGCGCTCAATGTCCAGCGCAACTTCAAAGCGCATCGCCAGCTCGGTGGCGATCAATGCGCACTGCTCGCCCCAAGCCCGCTCCTGTCGCAAACCGATGCGGCGTTGACAGTCAGCCCGCCGGCTGCCAGGAACCTGTTCGTGTATGGCTTGCCAAACCAGCGCGTGCACAAATTCGAAAGCGCCCGACTGGCTGCCGTCGGGCCAGGCCAGGCTGGGTCGAGCACGCAAAAAACGTGCGTTGCGGGCCATCTCCGCACAGCTGTCCTCCACTTCAATCACGTCAATTTGCAGCGCCGCTGCCAAGGCCGCACACGCAAAGTCAGGGCCCGCAACTGCTGCGGCCTGCAGCAGCTGTCGTTCGCCGTCGGCAAGGCGCACAAACTGCCGCAGGATCAGCTGGCGCAGGTTGTCGGGCATGCCGGTGGCCAGCTCAAGCACCGGGTAGCGCAGGCACCAGCCCGTCGTTTGTTCAAGCAAGTCGCCCCGGCGCACCAGGTCATCCACCATGACCACCACAAACAGTGCATGGCCGTCGGTGCGGTGATGGATGAAGCTGGCCAGTTCTTCGCAGGCTGCTGTGGCGAGCGAGTCGAAGCGCCGGCGCAAGTAGTCGGCAACGGCGGCCTGGTTCAGTCGGTCAAGCGGCAACATTGAAGCTTGCCCGCGCAGGCCCAGGTCCTGTGTCAGACCCAGCAGCGGGTTGTCGCGGGCCTGCAGTTCGCCGGGGCGCAGGCTGGCGATGAGCATCAGTCGCGCGGGGCTGCGCCGGCCCGCCAGGTAAGCCACCACATCCAGGCTGGAGTAGTCGCTCCACTGCAGGTCTTCAAGCCACAGCACGATGGGGCGTTGGCTGGCCAACACTTCAAGCGCGTGCGCCAGTTCGCGCAGCATATGCTGTGCCGTCGTGTCGGGCGCCGCGCGCTGCTGTGCAACTGCATCGGCAGCGTGGGCCAGCCACGGCAGCTGCACCAGCCAGGCCGGTGCATAACGCTCAAGTGTCTGGCGCATTTGCTCGGCACCCACCTGCGTGGCCAGTTGCTCCAAGACCTCCAATATCGGCAGGTAGGGTTCACGCGTGCCGTACTGTTCAATGCAACGGCCTTGCGCCGACCACAGCGTGCCGGCCTGGGCGTGGCGGGCCATGAAGGCCGCCACCAGCGCCGTCTTGCCTACCCCGGGTTCACCACTGACAAAAACCAATTGGCGCTGGCCAGCCAGTGCCGCTGCAAGCGCGTTGTCCAGGGCTTGCAGTTCGGTCTCGCGGCCCACCAGGCAACTGCTCGGCAGCCGCTGCTGCGGTTGCCGGCTTTGTGGCTCCGGTTCAATTGACACAGGCGCCACAAAACGAAAGCCCAGGCCATGCGCGGTTTGGATGTAGCTGGGATGTGCAGCGTCGTCGCCGAGCGTGACGCGCAGCTCGCGGACGGCGCGCGACAAAGCACCGTCGGTGACCACCCGGCCCGCCCAAACGGTGCTGAACAGCTCGGCCTTGGTGACCAGAGTGGCCGGGCGACGGATCAACGCAGCCAACAGCGCAAAGGCCTTGCGCGTCATCGGCAGCAGCTGGCCATTGCGCCACAACTGCTGCTCTTGCAGGTCAACCTCAAAGGGGCCGAATTGCCGCCGATGTGCGCTGCTGTTGTTCAAGCCACTCTCCGCTGATGGCTCAAGATATCAGAAAGTGACGTCATCAGAGCCGAGACCATATTCAGGGCTCAAGCGGTGCTGATCCTGCACCCGCGCTTTTGCCCCGGCGAATCCGGTCGACCAGAAAGGGCAAGCTTGCGGGCCATTGGTCGATCTGGGTGAAGGGCAACTGGCGGATGACGTTTCGATTCGAGGGCACCGACGCGGTGCTGGTGGACTACCGCGACTACCACTGGAGGATTCAAAGTGAGCAACATGCACAACCCGCCCCACCCCGGCGAAACCATTCGCGATGGCGTACTTCCGGCGTTGGGGCTGACGGTGACCGACGCAGCTGCACAGCTCGGCGTGACGCGGGCTGCGCTGTCGAGGGTACTGAACGGCAAGGCGGCAGTCTCGCCAGAGATGGCGCTGCGTCTGGAACGCTGGCTCGGTGACGACCATGGTGGTCGAGCGAGTGTTTGGCTGGCTATGCAGTCGGCTTGCGACCTATGGGTTGCCGAGCGCGCGGCGAAGGCAGTGCTGAAGAAGATCAAGCCGGTGGAGATGGTGCCGGTCTGACGATCAATCCGGATCCCACGCGCCGACTGAGTCATCCTGCGCACGAATCTGCGGGCAGTCTCCGACCGGCATCTCTGGCAGCTATCGGGATTCGAATTTGCGGGAGCCCGCGGCGCCTCTGCCAGCGCCTGGAGGGCATTGCGCTGGCCTTGGAAATGGCCGCCTCGCGCCTGCCGGCGAAGGGCGCCGATGCGCTGAAGGTCTGCCGGGCCCGGCTGCACCCGGGCCGCTCGTCAACCATAACGACGTGCGCGCCGGGGTCGAAGACACGAATGCACTGGCCCTCGCGTTCAACAGCATCACCGCGGCCGGCGGGCGCACGCTGGCCGCGCCGAAGAGCACCTACATCACCGGCCATTCAATGGGCGGCCACATCACCGGCGCCGCCATCGAAGATGAAGCGGCCACACACGCCATCAACAAGGTGAAGTACCACGGCGCCGTGCCCATGTGCGGCGTGATGGGCGACGCTGAACTGTTCAATCAGTTTGCCGCCATGCAAATGACGTCGCAGGCGGTGGCGGGGTTGCCCAGCTACCCGTCTACCAAGTGGAGCGAGATCGAGCCGCTGGTCAAGAGCACGCTGTTCACCACGTTCCCCAGCACGCCCAACACCGTGGGCCAGCAGTACCTGTCGGTGCTGGAACACATCACCGGCGGCAAGCGTCCGCTGTTTGCCCAGGGCATCGCTTTCGGCGGCAG
>JANNMQ010000818.1:0-4298 GCA_031398045.1 Rubrivivax sp. | reverse complement strand
GGCGAGCCGTAGTTGGCTTTCTCGGGGTTGGCTTTGGCCCAGGCCATGAAGCTCTTGACGTCTTTCACGCTGTCAGGCACCGCCGGCCCCACGGCCAGGCCGTGGTGCATCACCGAAGCAATCGACACCGGCACAAAGTCGTTTACCGGGTCGTAGCTGAGCTTTTTGTAGACATGCGGGTAGATCGCGATGGGCGAAAAAGGCGTCAGCGCCAGCACCGAGCCGTCGCTGGGCGCAGCCTTCAGGCCGTCCAGCGCAATGCGACCGCCGGCGCCGGGCCTGTTTTCGACGATGGCTGCATTTTTGGCGTAAGCCGAGCCGGCCATCTTTTCTGCCACACGGCGGGCCGTGATGTCGCCCGAACTGCCTGCCGGGAAGCCGTACAAAATTTTTGGCTGCTCAAAAGACTGTGCACGGGCGCGCATCGGCATTGCTGCGGCTGCGGCTGTGGCTGTGGCAAGCACCAGGGTTTGGCGGCGGTTCAGTGACATGGAGAACTCCTTGGTTGACGGTGTGGTGCAAGGGGGTGCCGTCATGACGGAAGACAGGCGCTGCAGGCGTTTCAAAGGCACAGCGCCTTGATGTCTTCAGGCACGGGGATGGCTTTGATGCGCTCTGGGTTTTGTGGGTCTCTGATGACGAAGGCGCGCACTTCGGTGCCCTCGCACAAGATGGTGTCGCCGCGCATCACCACGTGCCGGTGCGTGAAGGTCTTGGCCGCCCAGGCTTCGATGGTGGTGTGCACATGGATGGTTTCGCCGTAGGTGGCGGGGCGCATGAACTTGGTGTGAATTTCCAGCAGCGGTGTGCCCACGATGCCGCGCGTTTTCACCAGTTCACGCCAGGGCGGCACGCCGCAGGCCATGAAAAACGACAACGAAGCTTCGTCCATCCAGCGGCTGAAGTTGGGGAAAAAGACGATGCCGGCGGGGTCGCAGTCGCCAAACTGCACGTTGACCGGGTAGATGTGGGTTTTGCTCATGACGGTTGCGAATGGAAAGGTCTTAATGGCTGGCTGCTGCTGGGTTTTCAAGCAACAGCGCAATGCCCTGGCCCCCACCCACGCAGGCTGAAGCCACGCCCCAGCGCGCGCCAACGTCTTGCAGCTGCCGCGCCACGGTGATGGTCAGCCGCACGCCCGTGGCGGCCAGCGGATGCCCCAGCGCGATGGCGCCACCTTTGACGTTCAGGCGGCTCATGTCCAGGCCCAGTTCACGGCCTACCGCCAGCGTCTGCGCACCTTGTGCTTCGTTGATCTCAAAGCGTGCAATGTCCGCCAGCTGCAGCCCCGCGCGCTGCAGCAGCAGCCTGATGGCCGGGGCCGGGCCGATGCCCATGATTTCTGGCGCCACACCCACCACCGCCGCAGCAGCCAGGCGCGCCAGCGGGCGTTTGCCGGTGGCCTGCTGCCAGGCCTGCGTGATGGCACCGCTTGCCACCAGCGCTGAGGCAGCAGCATCGGTCAGCGCCGAGCTGTTGCCGCCGGTTTGCACGCCGTCTTTGAACACGCTGCGCAGTTTGGCCAAGACGTCAAGCGGCGTGGCGCGTGGGTGGGTGTCGCGGTCGGCCACGGTGGTCTTGCCGGCCAGGCGCAAGCTGCGCGGCTTGTAGCCAGTCAGTTCGAAGGTTTCGTTCTCCACCGCCACCACTTCGCCGCTGAACCAGCCGGCTTCTTGTGCGGCCATGGTGTTGGCAAACGAGGTGGCGGCGAAGGTGTCGACATCAGCGCGCGTGATGCCGTACTGCCGGGCCAGGTTCTCGGCCGTCTGGATCATGTTGATGCCGGCCGCAGGGTCGCTGAGTGCTTCCCACAGGTAGTCCTTGAAGCCTACGGGTGCACCCAGCCTGAAGCCGCCGCGGTGGTCAAAAGCAGCGATGGGGTTGCGTGTCATGCTTTCGGTGCCCACCAGCAGCGCCAGGCTGGCACAACCCGCGTTGATTTGTTCACCGGCCTGGCGGAATAACTCAAAACCGGTGCCGCAGATGCGCTGTGCATTCAGCGCCGGCACTTCCTGCGGCACGCCGGCATACAGGCCAATGTGGCGCGCCACGTAAAACTGGTCAAAACCGCCTGGCGCCATATTGCCGGTGATGACGCTGTCCACATCGGCCGGTGCCAGGCCGGCGCGCGCCAGCACGCTGCGTGCGGCCTTGATGCCCAGGTCGATAGGGTTGGCGTCGGCAAAGGCGCCCATGTAGTCCACCATCGGTGTGCGCAGGCCGTCGAGGATGTGCACGTCGTCAAAGCGCTGGAACTGGCCCTTGGAAGCTGAAGCCTGCAGGCCGGCCGTCATGACTTGGCCACCTTGTTGGCGCGGCCTTCCAAAAAGGCGCGCACGCGGTCTTTGGCGGCATCGTCGCCCTGCGCAATGCTGCTGATCAGCGACTCCACAAACAAACCATCAGGGGCCGACAGGTCGGCAATGCGCGGCAGCGCCTGCGTGATGGCGTAGTTGCTGAGCGGTGCGTTACTGGCAATCTTGGTGGCCAGCTCCAGCGCTTTGCTGACCCCGCCACCATCGGCCACGCGGTAGTTGCTGAAAGCCATCAGCTGGCCTTCATCGGCGTCAAACACCCGGCCGGTGAGCATCATGTCGGTCATGCGCGTAACGCCGATCAGCCGGCTGATGCGTACCGAACCGCCACCGCCCACGAAGATGCCGCGTGTGCCTTCGGGCAGGCCGTAAAACGTGCTGTCTTCGGCGACGCGCAGGTGCGCTGCTGCCGCCAGTTCCAGCCCGCCGCCCACCGTGGCGCCATGCAGCACGGCGATGACGGGCACGGGACCAAACTGGATGGCGTCGAAACACGCATGCCAGGCGCGTGAATGTTGCATGCCTTCAAACACATTGCGCTCGCTGACTTCGGACAGGTCCAGCCCGGCGCAGAAGTGCTGGCCTTCGCCACTGATGACCGCGGCCTTGATGCCTTTGGGCATGTGGATAAAAGCCGTGTGCAGCTGGGCCAGCAGTTCGTCGCTGATGGAGTTGCGCTTAGCGGGGCGGTTCAAGCGGATGTGCAGCACCTCACCAGCCTGCTGCAGCAGCAGCAGATTCAATGCGGACAAAGCGCCGGTGCCGACCAAAGGTTCGAAGTTGTGGACCATGGCTTTTTTGGGTTTGGCTCGTTCAGGGTTTGACGACACGCGGGTCGGTGGGGGTGGTGTACAGGGCCAGCACGTCGGCGGCGCGGCGGGTCAGCACCATGCGCTGGTTGACGTAGCCCTTGTCGGTGATTTCGCCCGCAGCAGCGTTGGGGCCGTCAGGCAGCACCAGAGCGCGGGTGGGTGTTTGTGAAGAGCCGCCGCATTCGGCCTTCAACCCGCGCAGCGCTTGCGCCAGCTTGTCGGCCAGCGCGCTGGTGGGCAGTGCACGGCCGGCTTCGCTGAGGAACACCAGCGCGCCTACTTCGCTGCGGTCGTGGCCGGTGATCACCACGTCTTGCACATACGGCGCCAGCGCCGACACCACGCGCACGCGCAGCGTGCCCACGCTGACCCAGGTGCCACTGGTGAGCTTGAAGTCTTCGGCCACACGGCCGTTGAACACCACACCCCGCAACGGGTCGTCTTCCGTGTGCAGATAGCCGGCGTCGCCAATGCAGTAGTAACCGTCATCGTCGAAGGCGGCTTGTGTCGCTTCGGGGTTGTGCCGGTAGCCTGGGAAGATGTGTTCACCTTTGACGCGCATTTCCAGTTTGCCGCCGCTCGGCACAAACTTCAGGCTGACACCGGGCATCGGCAGGCCGATGACACCGGGCTCTTCAATGTGCCAATGCACAAACGTGTTGGCCGGAGCGGTTTCGGTGCTGCCCCAAGAGGTGGTCATCCACAGCGGCTCTTCGCGTACCTTTCGGGCCAGGGCCTGCAGGCGCTGCCAGGTCGAAGGTGGCATGCCGGCGCCAGCGTAAAACAGCATGCGCAGCGCACCCAAAAAACGGCGCGCCAGGGCCTCGTCGGCTTCCAGCGCCGGCAGCATCATTTCGTAACCGCGTGGCACGTTGAAGTACACCGTGGGCTGCACCGTTTGCAGGTTTGCCAGCGTCTTGTCCACCAGGCCGGGCAGCGGCCGGCCGTCGTCGATGTACATGCAGCCGCCGTGGCGCAGCACCAGGTTGGTGTTGTGGTTGCCACCAAAGGTGTGGCTCCAGGGTAGCCAGTCCAGCAGCACGGGTTTTTCGTGCTGCAGAAAGCGCAAGGTTTGCGCCAGCATCTGCTGGTTGGCGCACAGCATGCGGTGTGTGTTGATCACCACCTTGGGGTGGCCGGTCGAGCCCGAGGTGAGCAGGTACTTGGCATG
>JANNMQ010000678.1:0-2798 GCA_031398045.1 Rubrivivax sp. | reverse complement strand
CGCAGCGGCCGTGCCTACCCTGCAGGCTGGTACGCCGACGGCCGTCCGCAACACAGCCTGGCGGCCTGCGAATGGCTGGACGCCGAGGGCCGCGTGCTGGCGGCCAGTGACGCGGGCGAGCGCGACGCCTTTTTGGCCCATGTGGCCGAACACCGCGCGCCGCGCATCGCTGCACACTGGGAATACGTGTTGGCGCCGCTGGTCAACCACCACTCGGACCGGCCCGGGCCGCTGCGCTTTCGCCAGATCGAGTACTACCGCATGCCCATGATGGCCTACCTGGCCATGGACGACCCGCGCCTGCTGACACGCAGCGACTTCATTCGTCTGGGACTGGTAACGGGTGCGGGCGATGACGGGAGCCCGGCTGCGAACTTCGGCGCCAACCAGGGCGCCCACCAGGGCCCACGCGGCAATGTAGACAACAAGGCGAGTTCCCGGGCCGACGATGACAGCCGGCCCTTGCCCTACGCGGCGCAGCACCTGGAAAACTTCGAGCAGCGCTTCTGTTACGACCGCTTCTGGGCCGAGTCTGGCGCCGCGCCCAGAACGCGTTACCTGTGTTCAGGCCACGCGCTGGTGGTGGTGGGCGACGCGCGCAGCGAGTTCTACCGCTGCGGCAACCGCGGTGTGTTGGCGCAGTTTCGTCACCAGCATTTTTTGCTGTTCCTGATAGCGCATTTTCAGAAAGCCACGCTGTTGATGGTGTCGGACCAGCTGGCGCAGGCGCTGATGGCGCTGAACGTGGGCCAGCCGGCCAGCGTGAAGCGTTTCAAACGGCAGATCCGCTTCACCTATGTCGCCTTTTTGAGTTTTACGCACCGTTATTGGTTTCATGAGGTGAGCGAACAGGCCCAGGTCAAAGCACTGTTTGACATGACCACCCAGCATCTGCAGATCGACCCGCTGTACGCCGGCGTGAAGGAGCGCATCCACGACATGAACGGCTATCTGGACGCCGACAGCCTGCGCCGCCAGGCCAACACGGTGGTGCGGCTGACGGTGGTCACCATCTTTGGCCTCATCGGCACCGTGACCACCGGCTTTCTGGGCATGAACCTGTTGGCCGAAGCCGACTCGACATGGGCGCGAAAACTGTTCCTTTTTGTGGCCACGTTTGTGCCGATGACGGCACTGACCTTCTACACCATGGTGAAGTCCAAACGCCTGTCGGATTTTCTGGACGCGGTGTCCGATGAACGGCTGTCGCTGTGGGACAAGGTCAAGGCCTTTGCATCCGTGTGGCGGCATGACGGGCGTTAGGGTTGGGTGCCCCCGAGTTTTTTGCGCCAGCGGGCGCGTCGCCCTCAGGCGTCGCCTGTTTTGCGGTTGATCTTGAAGGTGCCGCTGGAAGTGGCCACCACCTGGCCGCTGGCGTCTGCCACCTCGCCTTCGCAGAACACCAGCGACTTGCCAGCCTGGCGCACGCGCCCGGTGGCCACCAGGTCGCCCGTGGCCGCGCGCAAATAGCTGAGGGTCATGCCCACCGTGACCACGCCGGTTTGCGGATGCAAGCTGCGCGCAGCGGACGCCATGGCCACGTCCAGCAAGGTGGCCACTGCACCGCCGTGCACGCTGCCAAAGTGATTGCTGATTTCGCTGCGCGCCGACAGGGTGACCCGAGACCGGCCCTGGCCGAATTCTTCACCGTGTATGCCCACCAGATTGATGAAGGGCACGGTGACACCAAAAAACTGAGTCATGGCGCTGGCGCCTGGCGCGGCGCTGGGGTTGCAGTGATGCCATTGTCGGCTGTTGCGTTGCCGCAGCCCGGGCCCCCGTAATGGGCCTCAAGGCTGTGAGCAGCCGCGCAGCAGGTGAAGGGTGAAAGCGCAGGGTGAAAGGTGCAGGGTGCATCATGCGGCTCCCACACAGCCAGGAGTTGGCCCCATGAGTAAAGGTAAAAGCGGTAACAAAGAAGTCAAGAAGCCCAAAAAACTGCACGTGCCCAACCCGCCCGGGCTGCCCGCCAGCCTGGCGCCGGTGGGCACCGCGCCACCCAAGCCGCGCAAAAAGTAGGCACCAGGGTGCTCGGGGCGGGGCGTGCGCCAGATAGTTGACAGCCTAGAATAAAAGTCGCCGTTGGTGGTGCCTGCTGCTGACAGGGCAGCTTGGAAGAGCCTGATCTGCATCTGCATTCCCATCTGCATCTGCCGCCTGCCGCGCCCTTCAGCACCAAACCGAAAGTCTGCACATCATGACTGCTGCCAGGCGTCGGCTCCAACGGCCCCCGAGCGCATGATCCGGGCTTCTGGTGGGCGCCTGCTCCGCTTCGCCTTGCTGCCTGTACGCTGGATGATGCTGGGGCCGCTGGCACTGGCCTCGGCGCTGGCCCTGCTGGGCGCCACGGCGGGCGCGGCAGTGCCTACCGCCGCCGAACCTGCCCACCTGCACACAGCAGTGCGTGGCGACACCCTCATCGGGCTGGGCCGCCGGTATTTGGAGCAACCCGCGCAGTGGACTGAATTGGCACGCCTCAACGGCTTGAAACAGCCCAACCACTTGCAGCTGGGCACGGTGTTGCGCATACCGCTGCGGCTGATGGCTTTGGAAGCTGCGCCGGCCGTGGTGACAGCCGTCAGCGGTGAGGCGCGGGCCGCTGGCAAGGCGGGTGAGTCGGCCGTGGTGGTGGGCCAGTCGCTGCCCGAAGGCACCGAATTGCGCACCGGCGACGGCAATGTCACGGTGCGTTTGGTGGACGGCACGGTTTTGCGGCTGCGTGCAGCCAGTCGTCTGCAAATCGACGAATCACACCGTGTGCCGCGCGCCGGCCTGGTGCGCTCTGGCGTGTTGTTGCG
>JANNMQ010000663.1:0-3450 GCA_031398045.1 Rubrivivax sp. | reverse complement strand
CGCAACAACCAGCGCAACAACCGGCGGGCAACCACAAAAACGTAGTGCCATAAGCGCCGAGAAGTTGCTCTAAGTCGTTGATTTCATTGGGCCTGGCTAAGCTAAGTGACAAACTCGGGTTAGCAGCGCGTTGGTTGAAGCTTTCGATGATGTTCATGGTGAGAGTCTTTGCAGTGCGGGCGGGCGCTGGTGATGCGGCACATCGATTCAAACATCGTAGCTGTAGCCCACCCCGTACACCGAGCGGATGCACTCGCTGCCGGCGCCTGCCTGTTCCAACTTGCGGCGCAGGTTTTTCACGTGGCTGTCCACGGCGCGCTCTGTGGCTGCGCGGGCTTCGCCTTGCAGCAGGTCCAGCAGTTGCGATCGCGGGTACACCCGCCCAGGCTGTGAAGCCAGCATGCGCAGCAGGCGGAATTCATTCGGCGTCAGGTCCAGCACACGGCCCAGCCAGGTGGCGCGCCAGGCTTGTTCGTCCACCTGCAAGGGTTGTGGTGGCAAGGCGGCGGAACGCGGCGCCGCGCGGCTGCGGCGCAGCACGGCTTTCATGCGCGCCATCACCTCGCGTGGGCTGAACGGGGTCTTGGCGATGTAGTCATCGGCGCCCAGTTCCAGGCCAGCCAGGCGGTCGGCTTCGTCGGCGCGCGCGGTCAGCATCACGATGGGCACGCTGGTCAGCGCACGCAGCTGCCGGCACAGGTCCAGCCCGCCCAGGCCGGGCAGCATCAGGTCCAGCAGCACCAGATCGTGGCGGCGTTCGGTCCAGGCCTGCAGCGCGTCGCGCCCGTCGCCGCAGCATTCCACTTCGTGGCCGGCGGCGCGCAGGTAGTCGGCCAGCAGCGCGGCCAGCTTGGGCTCGTCTTCCACCACCAGCACCCTTGCGGGGCCGGGGTCCAGGGGCAGGGGATCCTCATCCAATTGCCGGCAACTCCACACGCAACCACAACCCACCCAGCGGCGACGGACGGGCCTCGATGCGCCCTTCGTGGGCCTGCACGATGCGCTCGCAGATCGACAAGCCCAAACCGGCGCCGCCGCTGCGCCGGCTGCGCGAAGGTTCAGCGCGGAAAAAGCGTTCAAACAAACGCGGCAACTGTTCGCTGCGCACGCCAGGCGCGCTGTCGTGCAGGTCGATCAGCATCTGTCGGCCCTCCAGCCGCGCATGCAGGCGCAGCGCGCCACCGGCGTCGGTGTAGCGGCAGCTGTTTTCGAACAGGTTGCTGAACAGCTGGCGCAGCCGTCGCGCGTCACCCAGGGCCGGCAGCGGGCCTGGTGGCAGGTCCAGCTGCAGCGCCAGGCCACTGCTGCGCAGCCGTTCACCAAAGGCCAGCGCGGTGTCGTCGATGATCTCGCGCAGGTCCAGTTCGGTCTTGCGGTACGACAGCGCGCCCACATCGGCCAGCGACAGCTCGTGCAGGTCTTCCACCAGCTTGTGCAGCGTGGCCACTTCGGCTTTCAGCGACCGCAGCGCGGGGCGGTCCAGCAAACGCACCCCGTCTTCCAGCGCTTCCAGTTCACCGTGCAACACCCCCAGCGGCGTGCGCAGTTCGTGCGACACATCGGCCATGAATTCGCGGCGCATGGCTTCGTTGCGCTGCAGGGTCAAGGCCAGCTGGTTGAAGTCGTGCGCCAGGCGGCCGATCTCGTCGTCGGCGCTGCGTTCGGGCACGCGGGTGTCGTAGTGGCCCGCGGCCAGGCGGTGCGTGGCGGCGGCCACCTGGCGCACCGGCTGAAGCAGGCGGCGCGAGGCCCAGAAAGCCACTGCCGCGGCCAGCAGCACGGCGCCACCGCCCACCAGCCAGCCAGTGCGCGCCTGTGCATCGGCAAAGCGCTTTTCGGCGCCGGAGGTGGCCGATTCAAAAGGCGTCATCACCAGCCAGCCCACCGTCAGGCCGTCGACCACGATGCCGCGTTCCACCGCGTCGCCGGCCGGGTTGGCAAAACCGACGATGCGTTGGCGGTCGGCGTCCAGCAGCGTGAAACGGCGCGACGCGCCAGTCAGCTCGGCCGGCGTGGGTGACGCCGGTGGGCGGTCGGCCAGGGGCACGCGATCGTCTTCGGGCAGGGGTCGCAGCAGGCGGTACCACAGCTCAGGGCGCTGGCGCAGGAAGTCCCAGCTGCCGTGCTGGCGGTAGCCCGCTGTCACCGCCGGCACAGCCAGGTCCAGCCGTCCTACGCCCTGTTCGTTCAGGTAACCCAGAAAGTCGCGGTTCAGGTTGATGTGCGCGCCCACGCCCATGGCGACGGCCGCCACCACCGCGGCGCTGAGCACGGCGGCGAACAGGCGGGTGGCAAGGTTCAGCTTCATGGGGGGCTTCATGACCAACGCAACCTGACACATTTCAGGCGCAACGGTGTACAGGGTAACGCGGCACTTTGCCGCGGCGGGCGCTGCAGGGCCTGCACACCGCCGGGGCTTCAAGCTTTCTCCACATTGTGTGGGCAGCATGCACGGGGTGCGCAATGCCCTTCACCACCACCTGCCGTCCCTGCCCTCGTTGCAACACCTGGCTCCGGCCGCATGGCTGCTGGCGGCAGGCCTTTTGTTGACCGGCTGCCAGAACAAGCCAGACAAACCTGCCACAGCCGCCCCTGCCCGTGCAGCACCGGTGGAAGTGGGCGTGGTGACCGTGGCCGCGCATGACGCGCCGCTGGAACTGGTGCTGCCCGGCCGGCTGAGCGCCAGCCAGGTGGCCGAGATACGCCCGCAGGTGGGTGGCCTGGTGTTGAAGCGCCTGTACACCGAAGGCGCGCTGGTGGCCGCGGGGCAGCCGCTGTACCTGCTGGACGCCGCCAGCCAAGAAGCAGAGCGTGCGCGCAGCGCCGCCGCGCTGCAAAAAGCGCAGGCCCAGGTGGCCACCGCACGCGCCAAGGTGGCGCGCGACGCCGAACTGCTGCGCGCCGAATTCCTGAGCCCCGCCGCGGCCGATGACAGCAGCGCCGCACTGCGCCAGGCCGAAGCCGATGTGGCCGTGGCCCGCGCCACGCTGGACGCCGCACAGGTGCAGCTGGGCCGTGCACGCATCAACGCGCCAATAGCCGGCCGCATCGAAGTATCGGCCGTCAGCGAAGGCGCACTCGTCACCGCCAACCAGACGCAGGCGCTGACGACGATTCAGCAACTGGACCCGATGCTGGTGGACATCGTGCAAAGCAGCGCCGAGCTGTTGGCGCTGCGCCGCCAGCTGGACGGCCAGGCTACCAGCCGCCAGGTGCAAGTGGTGCTGGAAGACGGCTCTGTGCATCCGCACCCGGGCACGTTGCGATTCAGCGGTGTGACCGTAGATCGCGGCACGGGCACGGTGACGCTGCGTGCCGTGGTGCCCAACCCGCAGGGCACGCTGCTGCCGGGCATGGTGGTGCAGGCCAAGTTGGTGGCCGGTGTGGACCGCGGCGTGCTGCTGGTGCCGCAACAGGGAGTGACGCGATCGCCCACCGGCGACGCCACCG
>JANNMQ010000620.1:0-2732 GCA_031398045.1 Rubrivivax sp. | reverse complement strand
ATGGCAGCGTGGCCGATGGACCGCTGACGGTGCAGGGCATCCACCAGCCGATGCGCGTGGCGGGCCTGGTTTATGGTGCTGCCGAAGGCTTGCAGTGGGGCGAAAAGGAGCGTTGGGTTGATTTTTTCGACATCAAAGGCGATCTGCAGGCCTTGCTGGCGCCGCAGGCGCCACTGGCGCTGACCTTCACAGGGGCCGAACACCCGGCGCTGCACCCCGGCCGCTGCGCCGCCGTGCACCGCGGCGATCGCCTGCTGGGCCATGTGGGCGAACTGCACCCGCGTTGGCGGCAGGCCTGGGAACTGCCGCACGCCCCGGTGCTGTTCGAACTGGATCTTGACAGTGTGCTGAACACACCGGTGCCGGTATTTGCACCTGTGCAGCGACAGCAGTCGGTGTGGCGTGATTTGGCGCTGGTGGTTGGCGAAGCCGTCAGTCACGACAGCTTGCGGCAGGCGCTGCTGCAGGACCCCGCAGCGCTGGTCCGGCAGGCCACACTGTTTGATATTTACAAGCCCACACAATGGGGTGCGGGCATGGCCGCTGGCGAACGCAGCCTGGCTTGGCGGCTGGAACTGTTGGACAACGAAGCCACGTTTTCTGAAGACCGCATAGAAGCCGCCATGACAGCTGCATTGCAGCGCGCAGAGCGGGCTTGCGGCGCGCGACTGCGTACCTGATCAGACCCTCGCAATAAGTCGTGGAATCTCTCGTCATTGAAGGCATCATGCCCACACCAGACAGCCAAACAGCCGCCGTGACACCACCCGACACCGAACCAAAAAGCGCGCGCGCGCTGTTGCCATCTCTGGAGATGCCGACGCTGACCAAGGCCGACCTGGCTGAACTGTTGTTTGACCGCCTGGGCCTGAACAAGCGCGAGTCCAAAGACATGGTGGAAGCCTTTTTCGAGATCGTGCACAACACGCTGGTGGAAGGCCAAGACGTCAAGCTTTCAGGCTTTGGCAACTTCAACATCAGGCGCAAGGCGCCGCGCCCGGGGCGCAATCCGCGCACCGGTGAAACCATTCCCATCAACGCGCGCAACGTGGTCACTTTCCACGCCAGTCACAAACTGAAGTCGGTGGTGCAAGGGGATACCCCGGCCGAGGGAGACTTCGAGTAGAGTCTGGGATTGCTTTGCAAGACCATTGATTTCAATGGAAAAAGTGCTCCCTCCCATACCCGCCAAGCGTTACTTCACCATCGGTGAGGTGAGTGACTTGTGCGCGGTGAAGCCTTACGTGCTGCGCTACTGGGAGCAGGAATTTACGCAGCTCAAACCGATGAAGCGGCGTGGCAACCGGCGTTATTACCAACACCACGAGGTGCTGCTGATTCGCCGCATCCGTGAGTTGTTGTACGACCACGGCTTCACCATCAGTGGCGCGCGCAACCGGCTGGCCGACGGTGTGCCGGGTCGGCAGTCCGACGCTGAATTGGGCACCGACTGGCCGGCTGACGCGACCGACGACTTGGACGCCTTGGCTGCCGTTGACGATGCAAAGCAGCCTGACTCGACGGGGTCTTCGTTTCTGAGCATTCCCGAACGTGCGATGTCTGCGTCAGCAATGGCTGCTGCGCCGCTGTCAGCGGCAACGGACGGACAGGCACCCGCACACGAACACGCACTTTTGCCTGCACCGTCGTTTGCCGCCGCCGGTCAGGCTGTCGCCGGTCATGTTGCCGCTGCCGTGACAGGCGGCGCTGCCACGGCACATGTGGCTGCCACTGGCCGTCAGGCCTTGGGTGCTGAACCTTGGCTGGCCGAGCAACTGCGCGCCGAACTGCTGTCCATCCGCGACTTGCTGAGCGCTTAACCTGCAGCGTCTGTGGCGCCGCAGCCTCCGGGCCCGTGTGGGCACCGTATAATGCGCGAGTCAGTCGGGGCGTAGCGCAGCCTGGTAGCGCACTTGCATGGGGTGCAAGGGGTCGCGAGTTCGAATCCCGCCGCCCCGACCATTACGAATCAACGGGTTAGCACTCTCAAGGGGCTAACCCGTTTGGCTTTGTGGTTTCAGTTGCCTGGATTTCTGGCAATTTTCTGGCAACTCGGTTGGCGGTAGGCCTGCAAGCAGTGCCGGCTCTGGATGCAGCCGCTGTGCCTCGCACCGGCGATCCATGTCGAACCACAAGGGGCCGAAGCTGGTGCTGGTGGGCATGATCGACCGCGACCCGGCGGGGGTGCTGCGGGCTTTGACCTGAGAGCAGCAGTTGGTCGTGGCGGCAGCGGCAATTGCAACGGCGGGGGCCGCGATCAATCCTGCACTTTATCGACAGCGCGAGCCATGTGCACTATGGCAGCTCTAAGTGGCGCGTCATATCGCCGCGTACCCTGACGTGCCTTTCCTAACTGCTCAGATTGCCAGCGCCTTCAACAGCGCATCGCGCGCGTCGAGGTAGTAGTGGATGATGACTTTGGCTGCAACGTCGTCTGGCAGGTCGTTCAGCTGTCGCCTGCTGCTGATCGGCATCAGGATGCTTCCAGCACCCTTCTCCACCGCCACTTCAACCACCGAAACGGGGTTGAAGATCGGCTCAAGCGAACCCCCCAGGTTCAATCCGCCGGTGACCACCAGGCCGCCCTTGATGCTCTTCTGCAGCAGCGACGAGCACAGGGCCAGCAGCACGCCTACGCCCACAGCAGAGCCGCTCTTCGCGCTGTCGAACGCGCGGAGCTGCACCGAGAACTCATGCTGGCGCGGCTCCCGGTCACCCACCAGTTCCTTAGC
>JANNMQ010000607.1:0-3126 GCA_031398045.1 Rubrivivax sp. | reverse complement strand
CTATAAAACATTGGGCATTGGTAAGCTGGTGGGCGTTCCTACCAACGGTTCGGCGGGAACTTGGCCTTGCCAACGGCAGGCGACGTTTCATGCCACACCTTGTGTGCAAAGTGCGTGTCGGTGGTGATGATGTAGACCTGGGTTTCCAGCTTCTGGAATTCGGCGTAGTTGTCTGCCGCGTCTTCCACTTCGGTGGGGCAGTTGAAGGTAAATGCGGCGGGCATGAAGATGAAGGTCGACCAGTTGCCCTTCAGGCTCTGTTCGGTGACTTCAATGAACTTGCCGTTGTGAAAAGCCTGGGCTTTGAACGGGGCAACGCTGGTGTTGATGAGAGACATGTTTACAAACTCCACGGTGGTTGATGAGACAGAAGGAACTGGAAAAATCTTGCAACGAAACGGATTGTTTGCTGCAGCGCCGCATTCGTCCAATCAAAAGCTAAGATGATATTGATAGCCAATGCCTATGCGAGAACCCGCGCCGCGGATTGGGGCATGCGAAGGCTGCCTGCCGCTGCCGCTGCCGTAACGGTGACGGTGACGGCGACGGTGACTGCGGCGGCGGCGGCGGCGCGACCTTTAGCGGCTCAGCAGCCGGGCTCGTCGGCCGCAGTCGTTACCCGGGGAAAGCCCTGACCGATTTCTCGTCGACGTTTTTCCCGACGTCAAATGCAGTCGCATATCGTGCGGTCTCCACCCACTCTCGCCACAGCCCATGAGCTTGCCCGGCCGCCCGAAAGGCGAAGACTGCAGTGCGAAGCACAAAGGTACACCAGTGAGCCGCTCTATCTTCACCCGCTGGTGCCGTTCCGCCTTGCTGGCCACTGCCGCTCTGGGCGCTACGCAGGCGGCCCACGCCGCATTTCCCGACAAGCCTGTCAAGTTGGTGGTGGCCTTTCCGCCGGCCAGCGGCACCGACATCGTCGCGCGCCTGATCGCTGAACAGCTGACGGCGTCGCTGGGCCAGACCGTGGTGGTCGAGAACCGGCCCGGTGCCGGCGGCAACATCGCCACGCAGCAGGTGGTTAATGCGCCGGCTGACGGCTACACCTTGCTCATCCACAGCGTGGCGATATCGGTGAACCCTTCGCTGTTCACCAATGCCGGTTACGACACCCTGCGTGACCTGGCGCCGGTGGCCATGGCCGCCGTGACACCCAACCTGATCTACGTGCACCCCGACGTGAAGGCCACCACGCTGGCCGAACTGCTGGCCCTGGCCAAGGCCGGGCCGATGTCCTACGCCTCGTCGGGCAATGGCACCACCACCCACCTGGGCGCAGAGTGGCTGTTTCGGTCGCTGGCCAAGGTGGACATCACGCATGTGCCGTTCTCGCCGGCGGCGGCCACCAATGCCGTGGTCAGTGGCCAGGTGCCGATGGCCAGCACCTCCATGCCCCCTGCCGTGCCCTTCGCCAAGAGCGGCAAGGTCAGGCCCATCGCGGTGATGTCCAACAAACGCAGCCCGGCCCTGCCCGACGTGCCCACCGTGGCCGAGCTGGGCTACCCGGGTTTCGAAGCCAACACCTGGTTCGCCATCTTTGCGCCGGCCGCTGTTCCACCTGACGTGCTGGACCGCCTGAACGCCGAGATCAACAAGGCCCTGACCGCAAAGCCCGTGACCGAACGCTTCGAGACCTTGTCGCTGGAAGCACAGCGCCTGGACCGCGCGGCCATGCGACGCTACGTGGAAAGCGAAGTCGCCAAGTGGGGCAAGTTGATCAAAGACATTGGCGTCAAGATCCAGTGAGCGCCTTCACACCTGCACACCACCCTAGCGGCGCACACCTGCCTTCAGCACCAAGGAACACCCGATGAGGCTTGTCAGTTTCAATTCCCCGCACGGCGAAACCTGGGGCTTGCTGGTCGATGGCGGCGTGGTGCCTGGCAGCACGCTGGGCCCGACCGTACCCACCACGATGATGGGCCTGATTGAAGCCTGCGTTGCCGCACCGCAGCTGCAGCAGGCCTTGCTTGCACAGGCCGCAGAACAGGCGGCGACGCCCTGGGGTGACATCAAGCTGCTGCCCGCGCTGCCACAGCCCGGCAAAATCATCTGCCTGGGCGTGAACTACCACGACCACGCCAAGGAAGGTGGCAACACGGTGGCCGATTACCCGGCGCTGTTTCTGCGCTGCGCCACCTCGCTGCTGGCGCACGGCGCCCCTCTGCGCGTGCCGGCCATCTCAACCAAACTCGACTTCGAGGCCGAGCTGGCGCTGGTGATCGGCGCACCAGCGTGCCGGGTCAGCGAAGCGCAGGCCCTGAACCACGTTTTTGCTTATGCCTGCTTCAACGACGCCACACTGCGCGACTACCAGCGCAAAACTTCGCAATGGACGATCGGCAAAAACTTCGACGCCACTGGCGCTTTCGGCCCCAGCCTGGTGACGGCTGACGAACTGCCCCCGGGCTGTACCGGTCTGCACATCGAAAGCCGCCTCAACGGCCGCGTGATGCAAAGCGCCACCACCTCGGACATGGTGTTTGGCGTGGCACGCACGGTGTCGCTGCTGAGTCAAGCCATGACTTTGAAAACCGGTGACGTGATCGTGATGGGCACGCCTGCTGGGGTGGGCTACGCGCGCACACCGCCGGTCTGGATGAAGGCCGGCGACGTCATCGAAATCGACATCGAAGGCGTGGGGCTGCTGTCCAACCCGGTGCAAGCATGAGGCGTGCATGAAGGTCGTGCGCTGGACGACACCACCGCTGTGGCCGGTGCCAGCGGCGGCCAGGAAGCGCGCCTGATTGCTGGGTCTGGGGGGTGGGGTGACTGATGGGGTGGCTGATGGGGCTCGAACCCACGACCACTGGAATCACAATCCAGGGCTCTACCAACTGAGCCACAGCCACCGCAGAGCCGCCACGTATAGCGTCGTACAAAGAGCGCACCGGTGCGAGCGCTGGTCAGTGCTCAGGCACCCGGCCCGAACCTCAGATGCTGGCCTTGATTCAGCGCGGTGCGCTGGCCGCTGTGGGCGCCGAGGCCACAGACGCCTCTGCTTCGATCTTGACCTTGTAGCGCCGCTTCAAGGCTTCCAGGTAAGCCTCGGTTTCCGCTGCGGCCCAGGCCTGGGTGTACTGCTGGGCCAGAACGGCGTCGCCACCGGGCACCTCGTCGCGT
>JANNMQ010000574.1:0-3661 GCA_031398045.1 Rubrivivax sp. | reverse complement strand
GCCAGCGAATGCGACAGCGTCAGCCACGGGCCCTGGCCTGTGACTTCATAGTGCACGGAGAGTTCGTTGATGCGGGCTTGCATGGCGGCGTTTGCTCTTTCAGGCCTTGGGCGCACCGCCGTCAGCCACCAGGCCCACGGCTTCGATGCCGGCAATGGCGGCAACTTCGTCGTTGTGCGAGGTGTCGCCGCTGATGCCCACCGCCCCCAGCAACTGGCCCTGCGCGTCACGCACCAGCACACCACCACGCACGGGCACCAGGTTGCCTGCGGTCAACATGCCCACGGCCTGGATGAAGCCAGGCACCGCACCGTAGCGGCGTTCAATCTCCTGGCCACCAAAACCCATACCCAATGCACCCTGGGCCTTGCCGCGCGAAATGTCGAACCGGTACAGGCTGGTGCCGTCTTCAGCACCATAGGCTTTCAGCGCACCGCGGATGTCCAGCACGGTGACCGCCAGGGGCTCGAACTTCAGCTCGCGCGCGCGGTTCAAGGCATGCGTGATGATCTGCTGCGCACATTCCAGCGTCAGTGTGTGCAGGGGGTGGGTGTGTGGCATCGGGTGGCTCAAAAGTGGTGGCAGGCGCTACGGTACAGAAGATTCAGCGGGGGTTCAGCGCCCGCTCAGGTGTTGTGAATGGCCGCGTTCACGCGCGGCATCACTTCGGTGGCAAACAGTTCCATCGAACGCTTGCCCAGTTTGGTGTCCTGCCAGTCGTGGCAGGCGTAGACCAGGTTGCCGAAGTCGCCCACGTGTTCGCGGAAAGCCAGGATCTGGTCGACCACCGAATTCACCGTGCCGGCCAGCACCAGCCGCTGGGTGACGTAGTCGGCCGTGATGGCGCTGTCGGGCATGGCCGGGTCGGTCTTGAACAAGTTGCCACGGCCACCACCCACCAGCTTGCGCGACAGTTGCTTGAAGTAGAAGTGATAGGGCCCGCCTTCTTCCAGCGCGTAACGGCGCGCGGTGGTGTCGTCATCGGCGACAAAGATGCTCTTGGCGACGCGCCACTCCGCCGGCTGCGCCACCGCACCCACGGCGGCACGCCCCTCCACGTATTTGGGCCAGTGGCTCTTCACCCATTCGGGCATCAGGAAGTTGGCCGAGATGGGGCCCCAGCCGCGTTTGGCCATTTCGGTCACGCCTTGCGAAAACGGCGCCACCGCCGTGCCCACGATGGCCGGGTGCGGCTTCTGGAACGGCTTCATGATGAAACCCTGGCCGATCTCGGGGATCATGGTTTTCTGCACCGAAATATTCCAGAACTGGCCTTCGATGTTGTACGGTGGCTCTGAGTCCCAGATTTTCAGTACGGTGTTGATGCACTCGACAAACATCGCGTTGCGGTCGCGGCCGAAGTTGCCAAAAACTTCGGCATCGGACATCAGGCCGCCGGGGCTGATGCCCATGATGAAACGGCCCTGCAGCAGATGGTCCAGCATGGCCGCCTGTGCGGCCACCGCCGCCGGGTGCGCGTTGGGCAGGTTGATGGTGCCGGTGCCGAGCATGATGTGTTTGGTTTCCGCGGCCAAAGAGGCCAGGAAGATCATGCAGGACGTGACCGTCTCGGCCGCGTCGGTGACGTGTTCACCAACGTAGGCTTCGGAAAAGCCCAGCCGGTCGGCCAGGATAATGGCCTCGCGGTCTTCTTGCAGGGTTTGGGTCACGTTGCGCCCCGGGGGGTGCAACGGCATCATGAACGTGCTGTACTTCATGCAAGGCTCAGGTGGGATGGCAGGGATGGCAGGGGTTCGGGTCAGGCAGGGTGGGGCAGCGTGCTGCGGGGATCGGGGCCGTCAGCCCGCCTTGCGGGCGTCGGGGCCGTCAAGGCTCACGCCATGGGCATAGTGCCCCTGGCAGTAAAGCAGGCCCGCGCTGCGGTGGTGTTCAAAAGCCTCAATGCGGCCTATGAACAGCACATGGTCGCCAACGTCCAGGCGCTGTTCGGTGCGGCATTCAAAGTGCGCTGCGCAACCTTCCAGCAAAGGCAGGCCCAACGCCGTGCGGCGCTGAGGCACACCTTCAAACTTGTCGGGCGCGCCTGCGGCCGCAGGGCTGGCAAACCGGCGCGACAGGTGCACCTGGTCCAGCGCCAGCACATGAATCACAAAGCGCCAGCTATGGTCAAAAGCCGCCAGACTGGGCGAATGCCGGTTCAGGCTCCACAACACCAGGGGCGGGTCGAGTGACACCGAGCTGAAGGAATTGGCCGTCACGCCCACCCGCTTGCTGCCAGCACCCAGGGTGCTAACCACGGTGACGCCGGTGCCAAAGCTGCCCATCGCGCGCCGCAATTGCAGCGGGTCGAAGGCCTGCGCTGCCGCAGCTTGCGGGGTGGGGGCGGCCAGGCAGGCAGCGGGTGGGTTCATGAGCTGACTTTAAAGTGATCAAACGATAAATACAATCCAGGGGACAACCCGGGATCTGCACACCTGTGCAGCGTTCCCGCCCCAACGGCTGCGGCTGCGGTTCGGGGCGCAGGCCTACCCCCTGTTTCAGGCGGCCTTTCAAGCAGCCAACACCGACACGAGCGCACGCTGCTGCACCGACTGCATGATGGCCTGCAGCGCCGCCACATTGGCCAGCATCTCGGCCGGCGTCACCGGGTAGGGCCGCACGCCGCGCACGGCTTGCGCAAAGGCTTCCAGGTTGCTGCGCACCGAAGGCGCCGGCGGCGCAAAGCGGGTTTGTGGGGCATGCCCACGCAACACGGTGGTGATGTCCCAACCGGTGGGGTTTTCAGGGTGTGTGCGGTCGCGTATGTCGACCCAACCCTTGGAGCCATAAACCGCAAAGCGGCCTTCAAACGGTGTTGCCAGCACCGCGCTGACCATGGCGTTGGCGCCGCCCGCAAAGGCCATCATCACCGCCAGGGTGTCGCCGTTTTCGAAGTCCGAGCCCAGCGTGGCCAGCCGCGCCCACACGGTCTGGCACGGACCCAGCACCGCAATGCTCAGGTCCACCAAATGAATGCCCGTGGCCGTCAGCGGCCCCACGGGAGCGTGCACATTCGACAGGCGCCAGTTGTCCTTGGGCAGGGCAAAAAACTTGTCTTGGCTGAAGTTGGCCTCGATCTGCAGCACCGTGCCCAGCGTGCCGTCGGCAATCATCTGCCGCAGGGCCACCACCTCGGGTTCGAAGCGGCGCTCATGGCCGATGCCCAGCACCAGCCCACGCGCCTGGCACGCGGCCACCGCGTCTTTTGCGTCGTCCAGTGTCAGGCACAGGGGCTTTTCGCAGAACACGTGCAGGCCGCGCTCGGCCGCGGCCACGATCTGCGTCGCGTGCTCCAGGTGCGGCGTGCACAGGATGACCGCCTCCAGGCCCGGCTGCGCCAGCAGCGCGCCGGCGCTGGCGTGCACGGCGACGCCGGCCAGAACAGGGTCGGTGGCCATGGCGCCGCGCAGGCCGGTGTCCACTTCAGCCACCGCCGCCACCTTCAGCCACGGACTGCCCGCCAGCTGCCGCGCAATGGTCTTGCCCCACCAGCCATAACCAACCAGGCCCACGGCCACGGGGGCGTGCGTTGACGTCTCGCTTTGCGTTGGCGTTGGCGCCAGGGTTTGTGTCTGAGGCTCAGGGTTCGCCACGATGGTCACTCCTTATTGTTCAACTGATAACCTACGCTTTCAGTTTAAACGTGCCTGCAAAACCGGAG
>JANNMQ010000572.1:0-2310 GCA_031398045.1 Rubrivivax sp. | reverse complement strand
GTTGGGAAAGGCCGGCGGCTGGTCTCAAAGACGGCCGAAGCGTTCGGCCACCACGGCGAAGGCGGCGTCAGTGGCCTGCAACGCGCTGTCGACATCGCGTTCGGAGTGGGCCAGCGAAAAGAACATGTTGTGTTTGGGATGCAGGTAGGCGCCGCGCTTGAGTGCCTCGGCCGTGAACACCATGCCCTTGTCAAAAGCAGCATCGTCGGCGAACAGGATCAGCGGCATCGCAGCCGGCCCGCTCTGGCGCACCGGCACGCCGTGGCTGGCCGATTGGGTGGCGATGCCGTCGCGAAAACGCTGGCCCATGCGCTGCAGGTGGCCGACGACGTCGGTTTGTTCGGTGACGTCCAGGGTGGCAAGCGCGGCCGCCATCGCCACCCCGCCTGACCAGAAGGAGCCGGTGGCGTAGATGCGGCTGGCGGCATTGCGCAGCGAATCGACGCCGGTGACGGCAGCCAGGGCGTAGCCATTGGCGATCGACTTGCTCCAGGCGCTGAGGTCGGGTCGCACGCCCACGGTTTCCCAGGTGCCTGCGCGGTGCAAGCGGTAGCCGGAGCGCACCTCATCAAGGATCAGCGCAGCGCCGGCTTTGTCACACAGCAAACGGGCACGGCGGGCAAAGGCCGCGTCGGGCAGTTCCTGGTCGACGCCCAGGTCATGTTTGAAAGCGCAGCAGACGATGGCCGCCAGGTCGTCGCCGGCTTCGTTGGCGGCGGCTTCCAGGCTGGCAATATTGTTGTAGGTGTACTGGATGAGGTGGGCGCGGTCTTCGGCGGTCACGCCCATCGGCACGGGCGTGCACCATGGGTCAGCACCGTGATAGGCCTTGGTGGCCACCAGCACCTTGCGCTTGCCGGTGGCGGCGCGGGCGGTGGTCACGCACAGGGTGGTGGCGTCGGTGCCGTTTTTCTGGAACAGCACCCAGTCGGCGTGGGCGCTGCGCTCCACGAAGCGCTCTGCCAGTTCAACGAAACGGGCCGTGGGGCCGTTCAGGCAGTCGCCGATCTCTTGCTGGCGGCGGGCCGCCGCATCGACCATCGGATGGCGGTACCCCAGCAGGTTGGGCCCCCAGCCGCACATGAAGTCGACGTATTCATTGCCGTCAACGTCACGAACGCGGCAGCCGTTGCCGCTGGCGAAGAACTGCGGATAGCCGGCGGGCAACACCGAGGCGTTCAAGTGGCCAGTCATGCCGCCCGGAACGACCTTTGCGGCCCGTTGTCGCAGCAGCGTGTCCTCGTAGTTCGGCAGGGGCGGCCTGGCGGCAGACGGCATGGGGCTCTCTCTCACCAAAGTAATATGATATATCATAGTTCATGTAGAACGAGAAGTTCAACCCCCTTTCTTGAACTCCATGGCACTGCTGTTCGGCGGCGTCGCGGACTGTTGGCGCCGACCGAAAAATGAGCCACCTTTGAGGGATATGCCGACCCAAAACTGAGCCAGGTGAACAACCTACCCTGCTGCATTTTTGTGCACCAGGAGACAAGGAATGATCACTATGGACATGATTGGCAGGATCCGGCGTTTGCATAGCCGGAAGAACAAGTCGGCGCGCGAGATCTCGCGCATCACGGGGCTGTCGCGCAACACGGTGGCCAAGTGGCTGCAAGGCGATGTTGATGGCCCGCCGAAGTACCGGCGTGGCGAGCAGCCGAACAGGCTGACGGCATTCCACGAGGCGCTCCAGCAGGCGCTGAAGGCTGACGCGCGGCGGCCCAAGCACGAGCGGCGCACGGCCAAGGGCTGTACGCCGAGATCAGAGCAGCGGGCTACGACGGTGGCTACACCCGTGTGACCGACTTCACCCCCGCGTGGCGGCTGGGCGAGGGTCTGGGGGCTGCGGTCAATGCCTTTGTCCCGCTGGTCTTCGAACTCGGCGAGGCGTACCAGTTCGACTGGAGCGGTGAAGGCATGGTGGTGGGCGGTATCTACTACCGGGTGCAGGTTTCTCACATGTTGCTGTGCGCCTAGCGGGCGTTCTGGCTGGTGGCTTATCCCAGCCAGGGCCACGAGATGCTGTTCGATGCCCACACTCGCTCGTTCGCGGCCCTGGGTGGCGTGGCCCGCCGGGGCATTTACGACAACATGAAGACCGCTGTAGACAAGGTCAAGAAGGGCAAGCGCCGCATCGTCAACGAGCGCTTCGCGACCATGTGCGCGCACTACCTGGTGGACCCCGACTTCTGCAACGTCGCTTCTGGTTGGAAGAAGGGTGTAGGTGAGAAGAACGTGCAGGACAGCCGACGACCCGGATCCGTAGGGGCCCTTACTGGGCCCGTGGATCGATGCGGCCAAGATCAAGTT